>DATKWR010000618.1:0-14288 GCA_035529475.1 Sedimentisphaerales bacterium
ACGCCCGTGACGTGGGCAAGTTATCTCTTGCTGCCGGCCATACCCCAGGCGGGCGAGTTGAGCATCTTTTTCGCAGCGATTCTCGGGGCCGTGCTTGGCTTCCTGTGGTTTAATTGCCACCCTGCTCAGACATTCATGGGCGACGTCGGCTCACTGCCGTTAGGGGCGGCGATGGGCTACGGCGCGCTGGTCACCAGAAATGAGATTCTGCTGTTAGTGATCGGCGGCGTATTTGTGATCGAACTGCTCAGCGTCGTGCTGCAGGTAGGCTATTTCAAATACACCGGGGGCAAGCGGCTATTCAGGTGTGCCCCCATCCATCACCATTTCCATCTGATCGGCTGGAGTGAGCCGCAGGTGGTCGTCCGTTTCTGGCTCTTAAGCGCCGCTTTTGCCGCCCTGGCCTTAGCCACATTGAAGATCCGCTGAATCGCCGAGCACGTGGTCTGGCGTCGTTCCGGGCCTGCACGCGCAGGCGTCCCGAGCCACGTCGAGAGGACTTTCACTGTTGCCATAGCTCGCCTCATACCCTACAATAACAGCACGCATACTTCTGTTCTTGGGCGTTCACTGTTGTTGTCTCATAGTATGCTAATGGACTTTTCCGGTGAGAGATGCCGATGAAGGATGCAGGCGAGAAAAATGAGAATCGGCCGGCGGATGAGGATTCTATTCCCACATCGAGCTTTGGACCTGGGATGGTGGGCATTGGGGAGCAGATTGGCCGCTATAAGCTGCTGAGAATCTTGGGCGAAGGCGGTTTTGGGATCGTCTATTGGCGGAGCAGCAACGCCCGATGAAACGCCAGGTGGCGCTGAAGATCATCAAGCCGGGCATGGATTCTGAGCAGGTCATCCGACGCTTCGAGGCCGAACGCCAGGCTCTGGCCCTTTTAGATCATCCGAATGTCGCCCACGTTTATGATGCGGGCACGACGAAGTTCGGCCGACCGTACTTCGCGATGGAATACGTCAAGGGCGTACCCATCACCGAGCACTGCGACCGCCAGAGGCTCACCATCGAGGAGCGTCTAAAGCTGTTTGTGAAGGTCTGTGAGGCCATCCAGCATGCCCACCAGAAGGGCATCATCCACCGGGATATCAAACCATCCAACATACAGGTCTGCTTTCAGGGCGAGCAGGTAGTTCCCAAGGTGATTGATTTTGGGGTGGCCAAGGCCCTCAGTCAGCCGTTGACGGAGCGGACGCTGGTGACCGAGCAGGGGCAGTTGATCGGCACGCCGGAGTACATCAGTCCTGAGCAGGCGGAGATGACGAACCAGGACATCGACACCCGCTCGGACATCTATTCGCTGGGGGGCGGTCTTGTATGAGCTGTTAACGGGCACGTTGCCTTTTGAGTCTCAGACATTACGAAAAGGCAGTCTTGAGCAGATGCGTGAGGTCATCCGGGTAGCGGAGCCCAGGACTCCAAGTAGTCAGGTCTCCAGTCTTGATGCGGAGGCATCAACAAGACTGGCCAATAGTTGTCAAAGCGATGCGGCCACCCTTCGACGCAGACTCCGTGGGGACCTGGACTGGATCACACTCAAGGCGATGGAGAAGGACCGGATGCGGCGTTATCAAACGGCGCACGCCTTAGCCGAGGACATCGAGCGACACTTGAACAACGAGCCGGTATTGGCCGGGCGGCCCGGCACATTCTACCGGTTCCAGAAACTGGTGCGGCGGAACAGAGGGATCTTCGCAGGGGTCGCGGCGGTGGCCGCAGCCCTGGTGATCGGCCTGACAATTTCTGCGGTTTCGCTGGTGCGTGAGCAACACGCACGGCGGATCGCCGTGAGGGCCCAGGAAAAGGAGACCGCTTTGCGCTACGCTTCCGACATGAGCCTGGCGCAGCATGCGCTGGCGATGAACGACTTGGGCCGTGCTCGGCGACTCCTGGAGGCTCATCGACCCGCTCCCGCCGAGGCCGATCTCCGCGGTTGGGAGTGGCGTTACCTGTGGCAGGAGTGCCGCAGCGATGCCATCGGCGAGCTCTGCCGCTATCCGGGCTCGCCGTTCTCGGTGGCATACTCCCCCAACGGCAACGTGCTTGCCGTGGCCGGGATCATGGAGGAATTCGTCGAGATCTGGGATGTGCCCGCCCACAAGCGAATTACCACCCTTCAACCGAAGGAAGGCCACCTTGTGGCGTTCTCACCGCGCGGCGGTCTGCTGGCGACCGACGCCGGAAACCAGGTTCGACTCTGGCGGACCGGCCCCTGGAATCTCGTCGGCCAACTCGCCGTTCCCGGTCGCGTCAGCGTCCTCAAGTTCTCACCCGACGGGACCCGGCTTGCCAGCCTGAGTCATCCGGATGAAGTCACCGTGTGGGAGGTCGACCAATGGGCCGTCATTCGTAGAATTCACGGCGCAAGGCGTGCGGGCTGGTTTGAAGGCAGGCTGGACTTTTCACCGGACAGCAAGGCCTTGGTCATCGGGGATGCCGATGGTCAGCTTCGAGTGGTTGATCTCACCAGCGGAAACACGGACGTCAACATCCCGGAGGCCCACTCGGAAGGCATAACCTGCGTGGCTTGGTCACCGAACGGTTCCATCATCGCCAGTGGCAGCGGTTATTCAGGTGGTCCGATCCGCCTTTGGGATGCTGCCTCCGGCCAACCGCTCGGGTCGCTGGAAGGGCACAACTCCTGGATCTGTAAGCTGATCTTCTCCACGGATGGTCTGCGCCTGTATTCGGCCAGCGCCGACCAGACTATCCGGATCTGGGATGTAGGGCAGCGGGGGTGTCTGGCCACCCTCCGTAGCAACACTGACGAAGTCTATGGACTGGCGCTTTCGCCGGACGGCACCACGCTGGCGAGCGCCAGCAAGGACGGCATCGTGGCCTTCTGGAGTGCTCTTCCCGGGCCACAGGAAGAGTCGCCCAGACTGATCCCGTTGGGCAGATTCTGGCCCGCCTTCGCTCCGGACAGCCGGGTATTAGCGGCGCCGCGTGCGGGGACCATCAGCCTGTTCGATTTGGCCACCCTTAGAGAAATCGAGCAGCTCCCCGCGATGGGCACCGACGGCGTTACTGCGGTCGCCTATTCCCCGGACGGGACTCTGTTGGTCAGTGGAAGTCGAAGTGGAAAGATTCGTGTGTGGTCCTGTGCTGAGCGCCGCCTGCTGCGGGAGCTGGATGGCCACAAGGAATCAATTCTCATGTTCCGCTTCCGGGCAGATAGCACGCGGTTGTTCTCTGTTGACGCAAAAGGAAACGTAATCCTGTGGGATACGCTCACGTGGCAACCCGCCCGAACCTTTGTGGGGGAATTGGCTGGGGTGGGAGATGTCTCGCCCGATGGTCGCCTCGCGGCGATGGACGCCGCGGGTGCTATGCGCTGGCAGAACGCCGAGACCGGAGAGCTCCTGGCTACGACGACAGGCGGCCATCGGCGCAGTGCACGGGGAGTCGTTTTCTCCGGTGACGGCTCGCGGGTCGCCAGTGTCGCCACCGACGGCACGGTGGCGCTGTGGGATCCGTCCTCGTTCCAACTGATCGCCGCTTTCAAAGGTCACGTGAACGCAGCTCAGGCGGCGGCCTTCTCGCCCGATGGCCGCCGGCTGGCCACCGGTGGTGGCAGCCGCGACGCCGTCAAGCTCTGGGATTTGTCAACTTACCGCGAGCTTGTGACACTTCCTGGACAGGGTTCCGTGTTCTCGTTTGTGGACTTTTCCCCCGACGGCCGATGGCTGGCAGCCGCGAATTCGGAAGGCAAGCTCCACCTCTGGCGCGCCCCCTCGTGGGCGGAGATTGAAGCAGAGGAAAAGAAGCTGAAGCACACACAATCGCCGTGACAGGGGCGGGCAAGAGTGCGGCAGACGGAAACTGGAAAACGGCAATAAGATGCCGATGAAGTCTTGGCTCGTCGAGATACGATACACGAGAACCAGTTATTCGCCGTGATGTTCTTCGATGTGAATTTGCACGTTTTCTCTGTAGGGCGGCGAATCGTCGGAATTGATTTTGTCCAACTTCCTCTGTGCCCAAAAGATCTTGACGGCGGTGATCCCGCAGCCAATCCCGGCTACAAAGAACACAATAGCCGCAAGTACGGCGAACAACTCCCTCAGGATATAGACGAGAAACCCGAAGCCGATGAGCAGCAGCCCTACGATAAAAAGTCCGGCTGCGAAGTTTCGCGATGCCTGGGAAATTGCGTTTGTGTAAAAACGAAAGCTCATGCCGCACCTCGTGATTAAACAAAAAGCGGGTTCCCGTATGGAACCCGCTTCGCATTCGGTGCATTGCTAATACATTCCGCCGCCCGGAGGCATCGCCGGAGCGGGCTCCTTTTTCTCGGGAATCTCGCTGACAACAGCATCGGTCGTCAGCAGCAGAGCTGCAATGGAGGCGCCATTCTGCAACGCGGCCCTTTCGACCTTCGTCGGCACAATGACCCCGAAGCCAACCATATCGCCGTACTGTCTGCGCAGCGCATCGTAGCCGAAGTTCTTGTCCTTGCTCTCCATGACTCGCTGAGCCACGATCGACCCATCCAGGCCCGCGTTCTCGGCGATTTGTTTGATCGGTGCGACCACCGCTCGTCGAACGATATCAACGCCGATTTTTTCATCGCCGGTCGTTTTCACCTTATCCAGGGCCGGCAGTACTCTAAGCATGGCCACGCCGCCGCCGGGCAGGATACCTTCTTCCACCGCGGCCCGGCACGCATGAAGGGCGTCTTCCACACGGGCCTTCTTCTCCTTCATCTCCGCCTCTGTGGCGGCGCCGACGTTGATTTGTGCTACACCACCGGCTAATTTGGCCAGTCTCTCCTGCAGCTTCTCCTTGTCATAATCGCTGGTCGTGATCTCAATCTCGTTCTTGATTTGTTCGATCCTGCCCTTGATGGCGTCTGTGCTGCCGCCGCCTTCGATGATCGTGGTGGCGTCCTTGTCGATGGTCACGCGCTTGGCCCTGCCGAGCTGCCGAAGCTCAATGTTCTCCAACTGAAGTCCGAGGTCCTCGAAGATGGCATCGCCGCCGGTCAGAGTCGCAATATCGCTGAGCAGCGCTTTTCGCCTGTCGCCAAAGCCCGGCGCTTTGACGGCCGCCGCCTGCAGCACGCCCCGCAGCTTATTGACAACCAGCGTAGCCAGCGCCTCGCCCTCGACATCTTCGGAAATCACTAACAGCGGGCTGCCCTGCTTGGCGACCTTCTCAAGAAGAGGAACAAGTGATTTGATGGAGCTTATCTTCTTCTCATGGACCAGAATATACGGCTTCTCCAGCACGACTGTCATATTCTTCAGATTGTTGATAAAGTGCGGGCTCAGGTACCCTTTGTCGAACTGCATACCCTCAACCAATTCGACCGTAGTCTCCAGGGACTGGCCTTCTTCGACGGTGATGACACCGTCTTTGCCGACCTTCTCCATCGCCTCAGCCAGTTTCTTGCCGATTTCAGCATCCTGATTGGCCGAACACGTCGCGACCTGTTCGATTTGCTTGCTGGACTCGATTGACGTGCTCATCTTCGCAAGCTCTTTGACGATTTGCTCGACCGCTTTTTCGATGCCGCGTTTGACCTGCATCGCGTTAGCGCCGGCGGTGATGTTCTTGAGGCCCTCGTCAAAGATACTCTCGGCCAGGATGGTGGCAGTCGTCGTCCCATCGCCAGCCACGGTCGATGTCCTGGAAGCCACCTCCTTGACCATCTGGGCGCCCATATTTTCGTATGAATCTTCCAGCTCAATCTCTTTGGCCACAGTAACACCATCTTTGGTGACCGTCGGCGAACCAAACGATTTTTCCAAAATTACGTTTCTGCCGCACGGCCCCAGGGTGATCTTGACTGCTTTGGCCAGTTTCTTGACACCCTTCTGAATAGCGGCGCGTGCATCAGTACCAAAAGCTATTTTTTTAGCTGCCATATTTATTTTTCTCCTAATCTGTAGCTAACTCTCTTTGCCCTTCTCACTTTTCAACGACGGCCATAATATCTGACTCACTCATAATCAAATATTCCTTGCCGTCTATCTTTATCTCTGTTCCGGCATAGCTCGTGAAAAGCACCGTGTCGCCCTTTTTCACCTGTGGTTTTCTCACTGTTCCATCGTCGAGCATCTTGCCCTCGCCGACGCTGACGATTTTGCCTCTTTGCGGTTTTTCTTTGGCGCTGTCCGGCAGGACGATCCCCCCGGCCGTCTTGGTTTCCGCCTCGAGACGCTGAACGAGCACCTTGTCCGCTAATGGTCGAATCTTCATTTTGTACTTACTCCTTTCAGATGACTTCTTTCTCTACGTTCTTGGTATTCTTCATTCATACATCAAATGCACCTGAGACTTTGGATTTCAGCATTTTGCCACGTCCGTCTCACTGGAATATGTTGCTGTCGTACCTCTTGATGAACAGCCTGTTTAGCTGCAGCCGCAGAATGTGCATATCAACCGGCTTGTCAATCACGCTGAAAACGTCAAGCCGAAGCGCTTTTCCAAGCAGGCGTTCGCCGGTGGAACTGGCCAACAGGATGCACGGCACCAGAGGATACCCTCTGCGAATGATTCTTACCGTCGCCAGCCCGTTGGATTGCTCGCAGTCCATATCGACTATGGTCGCATGGATCCGTTTGCACTCGATAATGTTGACGAACTCCGCCGCACTCTCGGCGACAAGCAGATTCACACCCCTGGGCCGAAATATGCAACGTAGCGCCTCGGGCCACGCCCAGTTCGCGTCGCTGGCCAATACGTTGACTTCTTCTAATCTTGATAGATTGGACACCATATACGTACATTCCTTCCCTGCGAACATGCAAAAATCGTGCCAAACAACTCCAACGGGCCAAGGTTTGCGTAAGCCTCTATCTTGCAGGGATTTATGGATAAGGTTCAGCTCTTCCGCAGTCTGCCAAAATCTCCCACCGTCGCCCCGTGCTCTGCCAACCTGACAGATTCCAAGCGATATCAGCATAATTCTGAGGCGCGCTGTAGAAAGCAGCATCTCAAGACCTCGAACACACCCCTGCTATTGGCTATTGAGCCCCGTTCTTATAGGTCTTACGCAGATTTCCTTCACCGGGAGCTACTCCTGAGATATTCTCGCGCACAAAGACTTCCATTCTTCTCGACAGGATGGTATAATATAGGAAAATTACACACGGGCTTTCTTGTTAACTTAGGCAAAATATGTACCGATATAACACGTGAATGCCGCAAGAGTTGTACCTGTTTCGGCGCAGCAACCAAAGGGAGGATCAATCATCTATCGGATGGTCTTGTTCCTTCGTGCTGTGTGAATATCCGAAAGGAGATGAATGATGATAAAGAGAGTTCTGAATATCTCGGTCCTCGTGCTGGTGGTTGCCTTATCCGGCAGTTGCAAAAGCTTGTCCCGCCCGGAGAAGAGCCAGAGGGCCGAACCCGGTCTCAGCGCCAGCGATCTTTTTAGAGAACAGTCTGCCTGGCCCGCCTCCATGGCGATACCTGCAGCGCAGCCCCTGTCAACTCCAATGCGAACAGAGCCCATCGCCGTACAGTCGGGTATGGTATCCGTGAAGGATTCCGGATCGTCTGTAGTCTCAAGGGCCTATCCGTGGCCCGAGTGCGGGATCGTGAGGCTGGACAAGACCATGCCCAACGAGGTCGGCCTCAACAGATCTTTCAACTACACCATCCATCTCAGGAATCTGACCGATACGACTCTGACCAATATCATAATCACAGAAGAACTTCCCGGTCATTTCAAATTCATGAGCGCCGTGCCGGCAGCGAGAGAAGATGCGAACAAGCTTGTTTGGGAAATAGCTTCGCTCGGACCAAAAGACACGAAACAGTTTACGATTTCCGGCATGGCGACCTACATCGACTCGCTCAAACACTGCACGACCGTCATCACACCCGTCATTCCAGCCTGTGCCACCGTCCAGGTGATCCAACCCGAGTTGAAGTTGACAAGGACCGCGCCGGCTGAGGTTCTGTTATGTGACCTGATCCCGGTGAGGTTCGTGGTGATCAACGCCGGAACGGGCTCCGTGCAGAACGTCAAGGTTGTCGAAACTCTTCCTTCAGGTTTGAGGACAACCGACGGCAAGGGCGAGCTGGTATTTGACGCAGGCACTCTCATGGCCGGCCAGTCCAGACAGTTCTCGGCGGAACTGAGGGCTACTGCCACGGGCAAGTACGTCGGCAAAGCCGTGGCGAACTCAACCACCGGCCTGAGCGTTGAATCCGCCCCAGTAACAACCGCCGTGGGCCTGCCCGTGCTGGGAATAAGCAAAACAGGGCCCGATGAGCAGTACATCGGTCGTCCGATAGCCTATGAAATAAAGGTCACCAACAGATCAGACGTGTCGGCGAAAAACACGGTCATGGAAGAAACTATCCCCGACGGAGTGACCTCCGTGCAGGCGACCGCCGGCGCAAAACTTGCCGGATCGAAGCTCATCTGGGAATTTGGCACGCTTGAACCCGGCGCCTCCAGAGATGTGCGCATATCCTATGTTCCGACCAAGGCCGGCATCCTGGTCAACAGCGCAAGCGCAACCGCCTACTGTGCGGCGGCCGTCAACGCGTCGATGAGAACTTCAGTGACCGGAATCTCCGCACTGCTGATGGAAGTCGTTGACGTCGAAGACCCGATTCGAGTGGGGTCCTATGCAACATACGTGATACGCGTGGAGAATCAGGGCTCCGCAACCGCCACGAACATTCGGATCGCCACGATCCTGGAAGAGAACGTTCGATACATTTCATCGGCCGGTGCGACCGCGGGCTCGCCGGAAGGCCGGACCGTGAGATTCTTCCCGCTGGGTACGCTCGCGCCGAAAGCCACGGCTGCCTGGCGCGTGGTTGTCGAGGCCGTAAAGGCCGGAGATGTACGATTCAAAGTCATCATGCAGGCCGATCAACTCACTCGGCCCGTCGAAAAGACAGAATCTACGCATCTGTACGACTAATGCCCGTACCAGTCCAATACAGCACCACGGCCGCGTCCGAGCCGTGGTGCTTTCGTTAAGAACTTGTCTCACTAAGCCGGCCTTCTGCAAGATTCATATTCCGGCAACAATTCACTTGACAGGAAGCCTCATTTCTTTCTATAATATGTTTGTTGCGAGTGCAGTTCGACGATTTCGCCATGGCGCTACCCGCGGTAACGCGCACGCAGGCACATCGCAGCAGGGAGGCAGGCCCTAAAACTCGTTTTTCGTGATTGCCCGTGCCTCCCTTTTTTTGTATCGATCAAAAGCGAAGATTTTTTCTTTCCAAAAGTATGCCTGACTTCAATTTTGCAGAAACCTTTTGTATCATGTCGGCAGAACCATTCTGACAACCGCTTTTTGGGAGGTCTGATATGCGAGTGATCGAATTCCTTGACAAATCAGCGGTTCACTATGAGCTCAGTGAACACCCACCCGCCTTCACGGCGCAGCAGATGGCGGCCGTCGAGCATGAGCCGGGCAAATACGTTGCCAAGCCGGTCATCGTCAAGGCCGACGGCAAGTACCTGATGTGCGTCCTCGCAGCGTGTTACAGGATCGACATGGCCGCGCTGAAAAGCCAGCTCGGCGCCAAATCGATCGCTTTGGCCGAGGAAAAAGAAACGGGCGCACTGTTCGACGACTGCGAGCTTGGCGCGGAGCCGCCCTTCGGGAACCTGTACGACCTGCAGACAATCATGGACAAGGCACTGGAGAAGGACGATCACATCACGTTCCAGGCAGGCGCCCATGACAAGGCCGTTCGAATGAGCATGGATGATTATCGCAAGCTCGTCCAGCCCAAGATTCTCGATTTCATCTATCACGTAATATCGTGAGCCTTCACTTTGCCCGTGCTGCTGCAAGAAAGCCCCCGAGAACCCGGGGGCTGAATATGAAGTCCTTGCCCGGTCACAAGACTGAGACGGCGAGACTCTAACCGAGTTCCTCGTCGATCCATGTGAGGAGCTCTTTGATATCGTCGAGGGTAATATCCCCCATGTGGGCGATCCGGAACGTTTGCTCTTTCAGCTTGCTGTAGCCGTTTCCGAAAATCGTATTGTGTTTCTTCTGGACGGCACTGATAACCTCGGCCACGTTGATGCCCCGCGTGTTCTTAACCGTGGTGAGCGTGTTCGAAGCGTACCGTTCCTCGCAGAAGATATCAAAATGCGCCTTGGCCCAGACCCGCACGTAATCCCCCATTTCTTTGTGGCGCTGCCAGACGTTTTCCATGCCTTCTTCGAGCAGCTTCTTGCATTGGTAGTTCAGCGCCATGACGTGGGGGATGCTCGGCGTCGTCGGCGTCTGGTTCTTTTCCGCCGCCTTGGCAAATGCCTGGAAGTCGAAGTAGTAGCCTCGCCCGGGGACGCTCTTGCTCTTCTCCAAAGCTCTCTTGCTCACTGCGGCGACGGCAAATCCCGGCGGAATCGCGAAAGCCTTCTGAACCGAAGCGAACACGACGTCCCACCCAAGATCGTCAAAGTGCAGAGGCAGGCCAACCATCGCGCTGACCGCATCGACGAAAACCAGCACATCGGGATACTTCTGCTTCATCATCTCGCTGATCTGATATACGGGGTTCATCAGGCCCGTGCTCGTCTCGCTATAGACGAGGGTAACCGCAGCGTATTTGCCGGACGCGAGCTTCTTGTCGATCATTTCGGGCGTCGTCGCCTGGCCCCACTCGACTTTGAGCTCTTCGACGTTTCTGCCGCAGCTTCGGGCCACGTCGGCCCACTTGTCGCTGAACGCGCCGCAACAGGTGCACAGAACGGTCTCGTCGAGCCCCACGCAGTTGCGGATGGCCGCCTCCCAGATGCCCGACGCCGAAGACGTCGAGAGAAAAACATTCTGGTTCGTGAAGAGGATCTTCTTGAGCATATCGACCGTCTCGCCGTGCAATTGGGAGTATTCCTTCCCGCGGTGCCCTAACGTCGGGCGCGCCAATTGCTGCAGGACGTCGTCATTGACTTTCACGGGGCCGGGAATAAATAATCTCGGCGGGTTTTTCCAGTCTGCCATATAAGGTCTCCAAAAAAACGATCACAACTTATTTATGGTCAACCCCGAATACACTTTGGGGTAAAAGTACGTTGATTTCTGCGGCATTCGTTCTCCCGCGTCCGTCACCAGCTTGAGCTGCTGTATCTTCACCGGGTTCAGAAAGAAGGCCGCTTGTTTGCGTCCCGCGTCGATCTGGGCGATGGACTCGTCGATCGCGTTGGCGGTGTCTTTGACGTATTCGATATTCTCACCCCGGGCCAGCCTCTGCTCGTCGATGCCCAATAGCTGTTCAATGATGAGCTTGTGCAGGATAGAAACATCCAGCGCCCTCCAGGCCGCGCTTTTGTCGGGCACGAGCTGGTCCATGGCGTCAGGGTCGTTCAGCACAGCGCAGTAGAAAGCGCCATCGGCCCCGTATATGCCGAACGCGTTCTTGTCGTTCTCGTGCTCGGCCTTCATTTGCCTGAGCATCTTCTCTCTGGCCCCAGTTTTGGCCCTGGGCGAATCGAATCCATGCTTAGTCACCTCAAAGCGCTCGCCAAGGCCGGCTATGAGTCTGCTCATACTAAAGTTTTCGAGATTGCCGACGAGACGATGGGTGGCCAGGACGATCAGCCCATCCTGATGGATGTTGGCAAAAGCAAGCATTTGATACCCGGCCGCCGGGTTCTTGCTTTCCTTGGAATACGTCAGGCCCGTGGTATAGCGGTGGTGGCCATCGGCGATGATGCAGCTCTTGTCGCTCATCATTTTCGCGATTCGCTCGATGTCTTTGCCGGCGGTGATCGCGAACAGACGATGCCGCACCTGTTGCTCATCCACAAAGTCGATGAGCGGCTCGGTCTGGGTGGTTTTCACCATGATTCGGTCGGCGACCTTCTGCTTGTCCTCGTAGAGCATGAAAACCAGGCCGAAATCCGCGCAGGTCGCCCGTTTGAGACTGAGCCTGTCAATCATGGGCTTGGGGAATACCTGCTCGTGAGGTTTGACGATTTGGCCGAATTCTTCGAGCTTGCCCAGGGCGATAAAGCTGTGGCGCCGGTATCGCGTGCCGGCCATTTCAAAATCCTGCACGTAGGCATAGATCGCTTCGGCCTCGTCCTGCTTCAGGGCGCCTTCTTTGATCCAGCGGCTTAGAAAATCGGCCGCTCGCGTGTATGGGTTGTTCCGCTCGCTATCGGAGGGCGTGGTTTTTCCCTTGGTGATACGAACGAGATTATGCTCGCTCTTTGCGTAGAGCTGCTCGCGCTGGGCGTCGTCTATAACATCGTACGGCGGCGCAATGCACCCGCCCGCGTCGCCAACGACTTCGGCATCGAACCTAAATGCTTTGAATGGCTCAACTTGCATCGGATCCCAAATAGACATTATTCAATAGTCAATTGTCAATTCCGTAAAGGCCCGGATAATACTAAAGACGGGTGTGATAGTCAAGCACAAGCAGCCGCTCTTGAACTTGGGAAAACCCTGGAATCAAGAGCCGGTAGAATGGCCGTTCACCCCCGCCGGCCTTGTTATGATTGCAGGCCAAGCCCCATACGATGTAGCGACAAGGAACCGGCAGCTCTTTTTAAGAGACCTACTTGTGCACTTTGAATTCGAGGTTCTTCCGGCGCGGGAACTCTTTGCCCGCGCAGCGGAGGGCAAAACCTTCGTCGGTGATCTCGTATCCGAAGTCTCGACCCGTGAAGGGGTCTTTGGGAAGATAATCGGGGAGCTTCTCTGGCAACCGACCGGTCTTCACCAAGACGAGGTAAACCTCGACAGCAGCCTTGACGCCATTGATGTGTGCCTGATGCCCAACCAGAAACGGGTACTCGCGTTCAATCTCACCAACGCCCATATTCATGCCAGACAAGAGTATGGCCTTAATGATCGACTCAGCGCCCTTTGCTTCCGTCTGTTTGTTGACAAGCTCCTGCATTTGGTCACGCTTTTGTTCGAATGTCATTCCATTGTCCAAGACGCGCACAATTGAATCAACAAAGCGTTCCAATTCCTCTCCGGTGCGTGAAAGAAACTGATCATCCGTCAGATGGCGGACGCGTTCCTTGGCCTGCTCGTCTTTGGCCATATCTGCGAATACCTTCTTAAGGTACCGGAGAGAAGACGCATGCGTTCGCAAATAGCGCAAGCCTGCTTTGGCGTCTGCCCTTAACCTAACTGCAAAGGAAGTTGGTAGTCCCTGCGAGACGGCGAGTTCACCACGGAACCACGTGAGAGTATCCGCGTTCGGCGGCATGACGCCAAGCACATACTGAATCGTACGCAGGGCCATGAAATCGGGATTGCTCGCAGCCAAATCTAATCTTGGATCTTCGCTGAGATGTCGGGCCAGTCGGCGTGCTGTCAGGCATTGTTCCAATGCCGCTTGGTAGTGGCCATCGGCAGCAAGTGTCCTGGCATCCACGAGCAGAACGGTCCAGAGGTAGTCCACCTGCGACTTCAAGTCCTTCTCTCCGAACCCGGGTCCGGGCCCGTTCCATATCCCCCATGTACATTGTGGTATCCGAGACGCAATCTCTGTCATTTGGATCATGGGCAGACAATACCCCAGGTAGGTTCTGATCTGCCTGTCAGGTTCGGCATCGAAGAACATGTCGTGAATCTTCTCATTGATGGCCATATTAGGCTCGGGCCGCAGTAGAAATGCCTGGTAGTACAACAGAGCGGCATTGTCGGGATTCGGCGGTGCAGCCTCCTCCGCCCAGGGAGTGATTTCGGTGTTTCTCTTTTCGTATGCCTCCAGGGCGCTCCGATCTTCGGCAGCAAGCATAGCGCGACGACTTAGCTTCATTATTTCGGGGATATCGGGCTTGGCAGCCTGTCGCTCAACTCCGCCACGCACGGGCGCGACACTCGATGTGACCAAGAAAACGTAAAAGACTATAGACTTTCGAGTTAGTACAGATCGGGCCATGAGATAGCCTCCCAATTACGGCCAATCATCCATCAAAAACAAAGAACCGCCGCGATGAATCCTGCTCGCATCGCTCTAAGATAATATACGCACGAGGGCGGAAAACAATCAAGAAATGGCAGCGGAGGAGTTACTCTGCTTGTGCGCCGTTGAGGTATTTGTTTATGGAGGCGGCGGCGATGCGGCCCTGGCCCATCGCTAAGATGACGGTGGCAGCGCCGGAGACGATGTCGCCGCCGGCGAAGACGCCGGGAACACTGGTTGCCATCGTATTTTCGTCAACGACGATGGTGCCCCACCTTGTCGTTTCGAGCTCGGGCATGGTCTGCGGAATCAGCGGGTTGGGCTTGTTGCCGATAGCGACGATGACGGTATCGAGCTCCATGATAAACTCGGAGCCTTCGACGGGGACGGGCCTGCGGCGGCCCGACTCG
>DATKWR010000619.1:0-2013 GCA_035529475.1 Sedimentisphaerales bacterium
ATTGGCCAATCCGTCGTTTCAACAAACTACAATGCGGTACGCTACCAAATCCCCTCCATGAAAGCAATTCTTCTTCTCGCATTGAAGGCCCCCTGTAACAAATGCGCTGGTTCGGGTATCATACAGTGGATGAATTGGGCCTAACCGTGAGGCCAGGCTAAGCAGAGGACCGTAATCTCAGGAGAATACGCAATGAACGCGCATATCAGCCGTGTATTGATGATGGGTGCAGCCTTTGTAGCCGCCGGGCTGCCCGTTTCGGGTGCAGGAATGGACATTGTCAAGGACGGCCAGGCCCATGCCGTCATCGTCATACAGAAGGCCTCGCCGGGTATCGAGCAGGGTCGGAGCAGGAAATCACAAGCCACCAGATCGCGAGGTTTTGCGTGCGACGATCAGACGGCGGCCAATGTGCTGGCCGACTGGATTGAGAAAATCACCGACGTGCGCCTAACCATTGCAGACCGCCCCGATGGGGACAAAGTCACCATTTATGTCGGCGCCGCTGCGGTAGAGGCCGGTCTGGACCTCAGCGGCATAGACAGCCCCACGAAGGAAGGACTACGCATCGTCAGCGACGGAAAAAGCCGAATCCTCATCGCAGGACAGAACAAGACCTCGACGGTCAAAGCGGTCTGCCGGTTCCTCGAGGAGCTGGGGTGCCGATACTTCATGGACAACAAGCTGGGCGAAGTATATCGCAAGAGCAAAACTGTCACGGTCGGCCCCCTCAATATCACCGAAAAGCCCGGCCTGATGCTGCGAAAAATCTGGGGCTCGCAATGGACGGGGCACACTCTTTGGAAGGTCTGGAATGGCGACGGAGGCATCGACCTGGCGACGGGACACGCCTGGGCCAAATACGTCGATGAGAACCTGTTCGAGACGCATCCGGAGTATTTCGCCCTTCGGGATGGCCAGCGGAGAAAAGGCGGATGGTACTGCACGTCGAATCCCGAGCTGCGCAAGGTTTTCGCCGAAGGCGTGATTTCAAAGGGCGGCTTCAATCCGTCAGTCTCTCCTCCCGATGGGACGGGATACTGCCAGTGCGAGAGCTGCCGGGCGCAGGATGACCCCACGAGCATCGAGCCATCTTCAGACAGTGTGAGCATGACAAACCGGTATGTGGACTTTTTGGACGAGGTGGCCCGGACCGTCGGCGCTGTAGGGGCCACCCCGCGTGGTGGCCCAGGGCAGGCACTCGGGCCTGCCCCTACAGACTGGCTCTTGAGCTTCTATTGCTATGCGGATTACACCCAGCCGCCCACCTTGAAGCGCAAGCTCTCGCCCAATCTCGTGGCCTGGATTGCGCCGATACGGTATTCGCGGTTTCATCGAATCGGCAGCCCCAGCTCCCCCGGCACGACGCAGCTTGCCGAGGTCATCACCAACTGGGCGGCTGCCGCCGAACGGATCGCTTATCGCACGTACAACTACAATCTCGCCGAGTGCCTTGTGCCGTTCTCAAAGCTCTCGGTCTGGAAGCACGACATTCCCTATCTGAAGAAAAAGGGCTGCATCGGCATCAATCTCGAATCGCTTGTGAACTGGGAAATCTATGGCCCGCACGTTTATCAAAGCATTCGCCTGGCCTACGACCCCGGCGCCGACAGCGACGCGATGATGGACGACTATTTCGCGAAGTTCTATGGGCCGGCCGCCGGGCCGCTGATGAAAAAGTATTGGCTGAGCATCGACGATGCGTTTGCCAATATGAAATGCGAGTCGGGCAGCTTTTATGCACTGCATCTGGTCTATACGCCCGAGCACCTGAAGAAGCTCAGCGATCTGATTCAGGAGGCCGTAACCGTTACCCGGAAGGACGAGGCGTATTCGGCGCGCGTCGCGATGACGGCTGAGGGTTTTAACAACGCCGTGCAGTACGTCCGGCTGCGCGACGCGATGAACGAGGGAGATTTCGCCACGGTAAAGAGAACGTACGATGAACTCTATGCCCGCAACGAGGCCGAAGAAAGCAAGGGTTACGGCACGCGTTACACGCTCGACTACCTC
>DATKWR010000620.1:0-4853 GCA_035529475.1 Sedimentisphaerales bacterium
TGTCCCGCTGACCGAGCGTGGCAACATTCACGGCGGCGTCCAGGCGATGCCGTTGTCGTACGACAACAATCTGAAGTTCTCCGAGGCGACGCTGACGCTGACGGCCGGGAATGACTGGACGCGGCAAGGCGTCACGGAACTATCGCTGTGGCACCGAGGCGTGGCGGCCAACGCCGGCGAGCGGATGTACATCGCCCTCAACGGCACGGCGGTGGTCTATCATAACGACCCGAACGCGGCCCGGACAACCGCCTGGACGGAGTGGGCCATCCCCTTGCAGACGTTCGCGGGTCAGGGCGTGAACCTGGCCAACGTGACGAGCATCACGATCGGTTTCGGAACCCGCGGCAATACAACCTTGCCCGGCGGCACCGGCCAGATGTACATCGACGACATCCGGCTCTATCGCTCACGAATCGTTCCCTGAGGGTGTGTTTCCTCGGTGTGTTTATTGCGCCGTGCTTGGTGAAAGGAGAACAATATGAGATCGTTTGGATTTGCGTGCCTCGGTCTGATCATCCTGGCTGTTGTTGCAGCTCCGACCTGCGCGGAGGTCAATATGGAGGACGCGGTTGGCCTGTGGCTGTTTGATGAGGGCCAGGGGCAGACAGTCAAGGACATCTCCGGCAATGAGAACCACGGTACGTTCAATGGCGCGCCTGAATGGGCGGAAGGCGTGTTCGGAGCAGCAGTGAATTGCGCCACACGAGGTCACGTCCTCATCAAAGATAGCGACAGCCTGGATCTGGACAAGGCGTGGACCGTGGCAATCTGGGTCAACATCAATCCGCCCATGGATCGATGGCAGACCATTCTCAACAAGCGCTTCGACATCGCCACCAACTACGTCATCCGGCTGTCTCAGGACAGAGTCAAATGGGAAGTGATGATAAACAACGGTGGTTGGGTGCGCCTCAGTGATCCAAACCCACCCCAGGGGGGTGAATGGGTCCATCTGGCCGGCACCTACGACGGCGGCAGTACGTTGACCTTCTTTGTGAATGGAGAGCAGGTGGCGACAAGATCCGGCGTTGCTCCACCGCCAGTGAACACCATAGACCTCCGCCTGGGATCATACGCTGGCAATAGCGGGGGCATCGACGGCATGATGGATGAAACCGCCGTCTTCAAGGCCGCTCTGGAGCCGGAGGATATCAGGTTCATCATGGAAGAGGGGCTTGAGGTAGCTCTGGGCATCGATGGGGCCGGATTAGCGAAGGCCGGTTCCCCGATCCCGAAAGACGGTGCGATCCATGAGAACACATGGGTGACCCTTAGCTGGCGGGCGGGTGCTTCTGCAGTATCCCACGATGTGTATGTGGGCGAGAGTTTCGATGATGTGAATAACGGCGCCGCGGACACGTTCCGGGGCAATCAGACCTCGACATTATTCTTTGTCGGTCTCGGTATGCCCGGAGATCCCTATCCGGGCGGCCTGGTTGTGGGCACGACCTACTACTGGTGCGTTGACGAGGTCAACAACGCCGACCCGAACAGCCCCTGGAAAGGTAACGTGTGGAGCTTTTCACTTCCACCCAGGACGGCTTACAATCCCAACCCGGCTGACGGCGCGGAGTTCGTGGATCTCAACGCAATCCTGAGCTGGACCGGAGGTTACGGATCCAAGGTGCACACGGTTTATCTGGGCGAGAGCTTTGAGGAAGTAGACGGCGCTGCCGGCGGCGCGTCGATAGGAACGGCGAGCTATGACCCCGGAACTCTCGAGCGCGAGAAGGTTCTCTACTGGCGGGTCGATGAGTTTGATGGCATCGAAACGCACAAAGGTCAGGTCTGGAGCTTCACAACGCCGGGCGCGGTGGGCAAGCCGCAGCCAGCGAACGGTGCGGTGGACGTGCCGATCACAGCGATGCTAAGCTGGACGGCGGCGGATAATGCCTCCTCGCATGAGGTGTATTTCGGCACCGATGCGGACGCCGTCGGAAACGCCACCAAGGCCTCGCCGGAGTACGCAGGCGCCAGGTTACTCGGCTCCGAAACCTACAATCCCGGCAAGCTCGGCTGGGCTACAGCCTACCATTGGCGAGTCGATGAAGTCTATCCAGGTAGCACGGTCAAGGGCCTTGTCTGGAGCTTCGTGACCGTGGCCTTTATTTGGGTGGACGATTTCGAGTCCTACAACGACATCGATCCCCCCGATCCCAATAGCAACAGGATATTCGAAAGCTGGGTCGATGGCTTTGGAACCACAACAAACGGAGCCCTCGTCGGTCATGACCTGCCTCCTTATGCCGAGCGGACGATTGTTCATGGCGGCGGCCAGTCAATGATATATCGCTACGACAACAACCTCAAAACCTCTGAGGCAACGCTGACGCTGACGGCTGGGCGCGACTGGACAGAGGAAGGCGTGAAGAAGCTGTCGCTGTGGCTCCGCGGCGCATCGGGTAATGCTGCCGAGCGGATGTTTATCTCCCTCAACGGCAATGGAGTTGTTTATCATAGTGATCCCGCTGTGACGCAGAAAACCGGATGGAACGAGTGGGTCATCGACCTGACGGCGTTTGCGGGCGTGGACCTGACCAATGTAAATACCATTACCATTGGTTTCGGCACGAAAAACAGCCCGGCGGCCGGCGGTACTGGTACGGTGTACTTCGACGACATTCGGCTGTATCGTTAGGTCTGACACAATGGCTGAAGCGGCGCACAGTTGAGCAGCCGCCATGTTTGGAACTCGGGGCCTGTACTGATTGACTCGGTATAGGCCCCGGTTGTTTTGCTCGGAGCCGATTTAATGCGCGATCTCAAAGAATATGCCCTACGGGTGCCTCAAAGCTATATCGTCGCCACAACAGGCCGTCACGGGCTGTACATGAATTCTGAGGGGCGTACATGTTGGCAGTTGTTGCTGGCGATGTGTGGACGAGTTGTTTTCCGTTTACAGATTGTCCAAAGCTTCTACCCGCCTCTTACGAGCCTTGCTGTTTGTTTTGGCCTATATGGCCGTTGTTGTCGGGCTTGCATGCCCAGCCTGGTACAGCATCGGTTCGTTGATGTGCCAACAAACCGAACATTGACAGCCGCGTGCAACAGTCCTATCATGAAATGATACGTATGGGGGCTACCCGAAGAACCTCATCGCTTTACGGTGCTGACTTGATCGGAAAGAATAAAATGTGTGATCGATGGCCGTTATGGTATGCCACAAAAGGAAAGGCTGAAAAAGTCTCGGATAACTGATGACGGATTCAACGATGACAGAGCAGAATGCACCCAAGGAATTTGACTTGTCTTCCGACGTGGCATGGCCTCGGATGACCAAGGAACAGATTAATGCACGTCCGATTAGGAAATATCAGGGACGTATCCATTTGATTCGAAGATCCGAAGAAGTCGAGCAGGCGGTCAGGCAGTTGGAAAAGGAGAAGGTCCTTGGTTTTGACACGGAAACACGGCCCACGTTTCGAGTGGGGCAGAGCTACCTGCCTGCGGTCCTGCAATTAGCCGGTGAGCAAGTGGTCTACATTTTTCAATTGCGACATTGCAGTTTGTCCAAGGCCTTATGTCGACTGCTGGCCAATCCAAAGATCATTAAGGCGGGCGTTGCTTTGGATAATGATGTGCAGGAATTGAATAAGTTGGCCCCGTTTAAACCGGCAGGATTTGTGGATGTGGGAAGACTTGCCAAGCAGGCAGGTTGTATGAATCACGGTCTTCGTGGGCTGGCCACGCTGTTGCTGGAATTCCGGGTGTCAAAGAAGTACCAAACTTCAAACTGGGCCAGAAGAACACTGACCCGTGCACAGATCGAATATGCCGCAACGGACGCATGGGTGGGGCGAGAGCTGTATCACAAGCTGCAGCAACTATTGCCTTGATCACTACAACAGGGCCAGATCCACACGATCGTCCATGTCGCTTCACTTGGGTGTCGTCGGTACGCTGTTTGGATCTGTTTGATCCTGAGTTGTGACATTAACAATCCCAATACGAGAAACGTCATCGAATTGTTAATGGGGTCAGAAAACGGAACGATACAGAGCAGGTTTGTGTTTTCTGGTGGGATTCATGAATATCATGGCTCGAATCGAGGTCGTCTATCCCTGCTCATTCAAACCCTGATAATGGGCACGTGAGAGAATTCTGCGGGGCTCATATAATGCGGCTAAGGCTATGTATCTGCGGAGCCGACACTTGCAGAATCGTATGTCAGAGCGCCAACTGACAGTCTGTGTAGGACCTGTGCTTTCCAACCGCCAAGTGAAGGAAGGAAGTAACTTAGTGTCAAGGAAAGGGGCCGGGGCCGAAGGGGAATCTTGGAAGGCAAATATGAGCTACAGAAACCCCTTGACCTCAGATTGACAAAAAAGGGCGGCAAGCAGGATGCTCAAGGGCCCGAAATTTCGCGAAAAAGGGGGCTTGGCGCACAGATCCTGCCTGTTAGTGCACCAACCGGAGATTCTCCTTGACGCGATAGGGCGGATTTGGTACAAATTAGTAAGGATGCGGCTGACAATCTGCGAGCTATTGGGGATGGTTCGTGTCAGCATACGCGACACCTTCGATGTTCCCAGATCAGCCGCGACCAGTGAAGTGGTATGTGTTGGAGATAAGGGCATTCGCCGAATTGTTCAAACGCGCGTTTGTGTTGTCGAAGGAAGGAGGTCATATTTAATCAGATCACAATATGTGTTTCGGGCAGACATTTCTCAAAGCACAGTGGAGCAGAATGGCTGTGGGTCTTTTTTTCAACGCCTTTCTTAAAGGAGGACTATCATGTCTGAGAAATTGATTTATCTATGTTCTTTTGTTTTGGTGCTGGGTCTGGCTGGTAGTGCTTCCGCTGCAGTCCTCTACAGTGATAGCTTCAACCGGCCCGACAGCTACAATGT
>DATKWR010000621.1:0-2967 GCA_035529475.1 Sedimentisphaerales bacterium
ATATCGACTGGCTCGACTACCACTACCCGGGCAAGACGCATCTCGCCGGCGGATAACCGTCGGAAGGACGAGCCGCGTCGAGACCCTTTCCACCATCTGATACGCTTTCGGAAGAATCCTTGCGCTGTACGGACTCTGTCATCCTGAGGCGAAGCCGAAGGATCTGGTCGTCGAATGGGAAGTTTCTGGCGTTCGCAGCCCAGATCTTTCACTTCGCTGCGCTGCGTTCAAGATGAAAGACCGCGCGAGAATTAACCAGAATCCGTATGGTACGGACGGGATCCGGCACACACGCAAACCCGGTGCCATGCTTACGCTTGCGTAAGCATGTCTGTCTCATCGAATCGTGTGCGACGACGTATTGTGGCAGGACAGGCCCTCTGTCACCCGGAGCGCAGTCGAGGTCTCTGGCCGGGAGCACCCATGTAATCTCATGAAAGGCTGCCTCCGGTCGAGTTCTCCGCTATGATTGAGGACAAGAAAGGAGGCAGTTATGAAAAACGCCTATGGCAATGTAGCGTGTGGCGGCATGGATGTCCATTACAAATTCAGCACGGTAACGTTTCGCGATAAGGCCGGGAGGGTGGTGCGGCGTGAGCGTCTGGAACACGCGCCACGAGACCGATTGCGGGAACGTTTGCAGCGGTGGCCCCAAGGCGCGCCGATCGTGCTGGAGGCATCGTTCGGGTGGGGCTGGCTCAGCGATCTGCTCGAGGAGGCGGGCCTGGAGCCGCATTTATCGAACTGCTACAAGCTGGAACAGATGCGCAAGGCCCGGGGCTGGGTGAAGACCAACAGGAAGGATGCCGATCTGGTGAGTCTCTTGCCGTTTGAGACCAGCACGTGGTGGGAGGTCTGGCGTGCCCCGGCGGAGGTTCGCAATCAGCGCGAGCAGATGCGGTTTCGCGCGGACCTGGTGGAATTGCAGACGCGTGTCAAGAACCGCATTCACGCCCTCTTTCACCGGCACGGGATCTTTCACGCCTTTTCCGATTTGTTCGGGGGCCAGGGGCGTGCCTTCCTCGCGGAGCTTTGTTTGCACAATCCGACGGGTTTACCGCCTGAAGCGTTACTGGCTCTGCGTGGACAGGTCAAGCTGCTGGATCATGTGCGCGGCCAGCTCGCCGGGGTCGAGCGTATTCTTCACCGGCAATGGGTCACGACGCCGTTGGTCCGACGGCTCAAAACGATTCCAGGGATCGGGCTGGTCCTGGCCCACGTGCTGGCGGCCGAGATCGGCCGCATCGAGCGGTTCGGCAGTCACAAGAAGCTGGCCTCCTACAGCCTGCTGGCGCCGCGTGCCGCCGACACCGGGGAAGCGGATTCGGCCTCGGCGCCGTTGGGGCGGCATTTGGGCACTCGGGGAAACCGCACGCTCAAATGGGCCTTTATCGAGGCCGCTCACGCGGCGGTCCGTTCCGGGGGTCGGTGGCGTGCGCTGTTTGATCGGGTCACCCAGGGCGGGCGGAAAGATCGCAACCGCGGGTACATCAAAGTCGCGCGGGAACTGGTCAAAGTGGTCTATGGGGTCTGGGCCAAGGGGGTGGCTTACAAGCCGCTTGCCCCGGCTCGTCCGGGCTCTGAGAAGCACCGCAAGCAATCTCGTTCGGGAACGGGCCAGCTCTGCCACCCTCTGGTCCATGCCTTGCCGGCATAGAGACCTCTTTGTATGTGGGCCGCCCGCACCGGACGAGATCGTGTGGCCGTCGTGGGCAAACGACGGCGAGCATGGCCTGTGGCATGTGCACAAATGAATAGGTGGACCGAATCGCGTCCTGAGCCGGTGCACGAACGAGAGAAGAAAAGGAATGGTGGTTCAAGGTGGAAACCGTGGTGGTGTGTCGTCCTGCGATCCTCCGCGGCCGAGGCTCGCCGTCTCGCCGAACCACGCGTGGTCGCCGGGAACAGGGACAACCCGTAAGTGTCGAGCGGACAAAGGGTTATTGGCAGACAAAGAAAAAACGGACAAACACGTAGGCCTGCTTGACAGCCGGTAGCCTTTCATGAATAGGGTGGGTTCTCCGATGGTTCTTGTCAAACCCTCTTATAGGCAACTCTTCGAGGCATTTCGAGCCCTTTTGTGAATTCTCGCCTCACGACAGCAAAAAAATCACGCTTGTACAGGGTCTAGAGAGAGATGGAAGGGATTGAGTCATGTTTTGGAAGATGGCTGCAAGCTGGCTTGTTGTGATGCTCTGCTTTGTGGGCCTGGCCGGATGCGGGAAGACCTCGAATGAGCCCCCCCCTGCGCCGGAGCAGACGAAGACGGCCGCCGAGTACGAGGCCGAAGCGGAAGAAGAGATCACCGAGGAAAACATGGCCGACGAGCTGGAGAAGCTCGAACAGTCGATCGACGAGGAAGCGGCTCAGCAATAGTCTCGGCCGAAGGCCCAAGCCGCAATCTTGCTCTTTGCTTTTTGATTTTTGATAGATCGAGCCGGTCGCTTGGTCAGCTCGAGTCAGTAGTCTTTGAAACCGCGCATCCACGCGGGCCAATCCTCGGGCTGGACGCCGCCGGCCCAGGTCCAGACGTTCGATGTGTTGAACGTCCGGTTCCACTTGAAGCTCCAGAGCTCCTTCAGGCCGACCTTTCGGACGCTGAAATCCGCGAAGAGATAGTTCACGTAGCCCGAATGGCGGTCCATGCAGACGAGGGTCCATTCGTTAAAGCCCGTCCTGTCTCCCTCAGAGAGAGGCGCCCCGTATTCGCGTTGGGAAACACGTCGAGGTACGCGCAATCGAAGAACAGAGGCACGTTGTCCGGCTTCTTGATGTTGTTGCGGTTCTTCCAGTACTCATCGCCCAGGCGGTCGCAGATCCACTCGTTCTGGCCGTAGCTGCCGGAGTCGGGCGTCTCCTTCTGCATCAGGTTCCCCCATCCCTGCTGGTCCCACGACCAGGCTCGATAGGCGAATCGTCCGGGCGAGACCATCGGCAGCCTGGCGGCCGGACACAGCGTCAGCGCAC
>DATKWR010000622.1:0-20590 GCA_035529475.1 Sedimentisphaerales bacterium
CGGTGCCGGAAGGTTAAAGAAGCAGGTCAACTCCTTCGGGGGTGAAGCTTGCGACCGAAGCCCCGGTAAACGGCGGCCGTAACTATGACGGTCCTAAGGTAGCGAAGTTCCTTGTCGGGTAAGTTCCGACGTGCATGAACAGCGTAACGACTGGAGCACTGTCTCAAGAACGGACTCGGTGAAATTGTACTTGCGGTGAAGATACCGCATCCCCGCGGCAAGACGGAAAGACCCCGTGAACCTTTACTGTAGCCTGGTATTGATGCCTGGCATATCTTGCGTAGGATAGGTGGGAGGCTTTGATGCGGCGCTTCCGGGCGTCGTGGAGCCAACCTTGAAATACCACCCTTGCTATGTCAGTCACCTAACTGCGACCCGTGAATCCGGGCGCAGAACAGTGCTAGGTGGGCAGTTTGACTGGGGCGGTCTCCTCCTAAAGAGTAACGGAGGAGTTCAAAGGTGCACTCAGCGTGGTTGGCAATCACGTTTAGAGCGTAAGGGTATAAGTGCGCTTAACTGCGAGACTCATCAGTCGAGCAGATGCGAAAGCAGGACCTAGTGATCCGGTGGTTCCGTGTGGAAGGGCCATCGCTCAACAGATAAAAGGTACTCCGGGGATAACAGGCTGATCTCCTCCGAGCGTTCATAGCGGCGAGGAGGTTTGGCACCTCGATGTCGGCTCATCACATCCTGGGGCTGTAGGCGGTCCCAAGGGTTGGGCTGTTCGCCCATTAAAGTGGTACGCGAGCTGGGTTCAGACCGGCGTGAGCCAGGTCGGTCCCTATCTGCCGTGGGCGCAGGAATCTTGAGGAGATATTTCTCTAGTACGAGAGGATTGGGAAGTACTGACCGCTGGTGTACCGGTTGTCCCGCTAGGGGCACCGCCGGGTAGCTAAGTCGGGAAAGGATAACCGCTGAAAGCATCTAAGCGGGAAGCCTACTCCAAGATGAGGATTCCGTGTCGTCACTTCGGTGACGGCTGTAGAGCCCTGGAAGACTACCAGGTTGATAGGCCGGGTGTGGAAGCACAGAAATGTGTTGAGCTAACCGGTACTAACGCTCAATCACTTGACCATATCAATCCTTGGTTGCGCAGCGCGGCAAGACGCCCGCTCATATTCGCATCTGCATATTTTTTTGGAATTTCGAGAATTTCAGGCCGAAAGGTCTGATTCACGACTTCCTGGTGACTATACGTACGGGGAAACGCCTGATCCCATTCCGAACTCAGAAGCTAAGCCCGTGCGGCCGATGGTAGTCCGTAAGGGCGAGAGTAGGTCATCGCCAGGATTATAAGCCCAAAGGGCTTACTGCCCTTTGGGCTTTCCTTTTGCGCCGGTGCTTAGCCAAGATGGGTGAGTCCATCTGACGCCGGCTTTCGCTCCGCTCATAATCCGGCCATCGCCAGGACTATAAAGGCCGGTTGGAGACGCGCCCAGCGTCTTCCTTTGGGACTGAATTGTCTTGACAGTCCACGGAAGTTGCTCTACTACGAATACGTTGTCGGACCTAAAAGGAGAACCGAAGTGTCGGAAGTGCAGATTCTTGAGAACATAACTGGGCGAGAATTCAAGAATCGGGGACATGCAGATCAGATTCGCATTGTCAACGATTTTGCCGAGTATTTCGGGTGGAATCCCAGTGACTACCTGGGCCCAGAGTATGGGATACCGGACAGGTCGAATGGGCACTTAATTGTTGAGCACGGGCTCCAGCACGCTGCTGTACTCACTTTCATAGCAGAACCTCAAACAGGGACCGACCTAAGCTCCAACGAAGCCAGAGTCCTGTTGGAGATATCCTATAACAATCTTGTGGACTTCCACCTATTAGTTGATCACAGGCGGGTGGCGCTCTTCTTCAATCGATTAGATTCACCGATGATTGAAGAGTGGGCTGTCGAGAGGCCAGATTTCACTGTCCTAACTGCCGACTATTTTCGCAAACGGCTTGAGTCCGTACGAGCGGGAAATATCCCCGCTCTCGATACGGTCATGATAGAGACAGTTGACTATTGGAAGCGCTTTCTTCATGGGGAGTTGACATGCAAGAGGAAGAACGAGGTTATATCTGCATTGTTCAATGCGATCATCTTTGTCCGTGCGGTCGAAGACCACTTCAAATTGAAGCACGTGAATGGCATACCAACGTTGATAGAAAGGTGGCGCAGGGCAACAAATAAGGACCTAACTAAAGTGCTTTGTGCTTGCCTGCGAGCTTACAAGGCGGGGCGAGGGGCCACTTCACTGCTTACTCTCAAGCGACTTGCGGCTTTTGGCAAGGTGCATGAATCAATTATAGAGAATCTGATTAGCGATTTCTATAGGATTAAGAAGACCCCTTATGCTTATAACTTTGCGATGATGTCACGACATGCCTTAAGCAGAATATATGAGAAGTATGTAGCCTTGCTACATCAGGAGGACGACAGTAAGATAAAAGATAAGACTCTATTTCCCATAGAGTTACCCGAAGCACATCGAAACAAGGCTGCGGGGGCAATATATACACCCCAGTTTATTCCGAGATTCTTCTGCAGATTCATTGAAGATCAGATTCCACCCCGGGTATTCAAGCAGTTGGAAATTGCTGACCCAGCATGTGGTTCCGGAATATTCCTCAGGACTTTCCTTGAGAGAATGAGTGGAAGAGCGGAACTAAACACGGCGGAAATCAAGGGGTGTTTCAAGAAAGTGCTCGGGCTCGATGTGGATGAGAACGCATGTCAGGCCAGCAGGCTCTCCCTCGCATTGTTACATTTGATGTGTACCGACTCCCTACCGAGTGCTCGATCTCTGCAGATTATCGCCGATGAGGCAATCCGATACTTTGAGGCGAATGACAACTTGAAAGAGAAATTTGGGGCGGTTATTGGAAATCCCCCCTTCGTGCGTCTCGAGCTTCAGACTGCCAATATGAGAAAAAGGGTACAAGGGTTTTTGTCTGACATAATGAAAGGCCGGGCAGACTTATACTTGGCAATTCTCCGATTGGCAATGAAGATGGCGAAGCCGGAAGGGTATCTCGCATTCGTACTGCCCCACAGCTTCCTAACAGGGGCCGCACCGGCTGCGATGAGGCAAGAGCTGCACGACATGTTTTGGCTTCGAAGCGTGGTTGACCTTTCTGCAATTAATGTTTTCGAGGATTATGGAACGTATGTAGTCTTGTTGATCGCACAGAAGAAAGGCTACAATGTGCAAGCACCCCCAGCTTGCCGTGTCGTACTGTGCCAAGACTTTGTAGGCGATGCCTTGCAGGCTTGTCTCGAGAACAAGACGATTCGAACACCTTATTACTCTGTGTTCGATGTTGACCAGGGCTACTTTGGGAAAGGCCCGTGGACATTGCTCGGCCCCGAGGAAGCTAGGTTAGAGGAGAAACTGAACAGAATGAGCAAGGTAGATGACTTCTTTGTTGTACGCGAAGGTCTCGTGACCGGAGACGACGAGAAGTACGTGCTGGCGGCGAATAAAGTGCCAAAGGAAGACGAATTCCTGTATGCGCCGCTCTTGGCGGACAGGGCAATGCAGCGATATGCCGTCCCTGCTACAACGGGCAAGTGCGTTTATTATCCGTATCGCGAAGGAAAGAAGATACCGGAAGATGAACTCAGAAAGGCCAAGACAACCTGGATGTATTTGGAGAAAATCCGAGACGACTTGGGGACCAGTGCTTCGGCGACATGGCCCTATTTGGTGCGGGGAAGAGAAAAGGACATGATGCAGCCTAAAATAATCTCGCCCCATCTTATGCTTCTGCCGCGTTTTTCTTTGGATGCCCAAGGAAAATATGCTGTCAGTCATGCGCCTTTTCTTGTCCCCAGGGGAAAAGAGTGCGACTTGGACTTTCTGAAGTTCTTTACTGCCGTATTGAACTCATCGGTCGTTTACTGGTACATAGGAACACATGCATACCGATACTCGCGAGGATACGTCATGTTGGACCCCAAATACGTCAAGCATATCCCTGTGCCGGATCCGTCTCGGGTAGCCCCGACCCTCGTTGCGCGATTAATAGCCCTGGTGGATAAGCGGGTGAAAACTGGAGACATTGCGATCGAAGAAAAGATAGATGAGATTGCTCTTGATGCGTATGGATTAAGTCAGGCCGAAAGGAACCTTTTACGTGCGGATTCATGAACGGGATGAGAGACCTATCTCTATCAGAGGCCAAGCTTGAGGAACGGCGTAAAAGACTGGTTCGGCGGCTGAGGGCTGCGATACCTGGCTTGCCCTTCATCAATGCGGAGTTCCAGCCTGTCGGTGTGTATCGGAAGGTCATTGGTGTCAATCAGGGCCGGTACAGAATAGGTCCTTACAGTAATTGGCGGGTAAGCCTTCGCGAGCATCCCGTTTCAATAGGATATTTTGAGGTTTGGCAATACAAACAAGATCAGAGACGCAGGCCGCGTTATCTGTTGTTGAAGGCATATTTTCATGTTTACCTAGCTCTCAGTCCTGAAAACGAGAAAGAGATGATCTTCTTGCATTGCGATCCGCAAGAGCAACAGGATACCGACCATTTCAGATACAAGGTCGCGCCACATATACATGTTGAGATTGCAGGGAGCCCGTGGAGTGGCGCGCACATTCCGCTGTGCGACGGATGGCAAGCTGAGGTCTTGGCGAGCTTGGATTCGCTAGACAGAGCTTTCACAAGGGGGATTGAATTCATAGTAAATGAAGTTTGTCCGCTGGCTAAGAATCTACGTGCGTAGCAACACTACACTGGACAACTTCGCCCGCAAGCAATGCGGTTTGCCCGCTCGAAGAAATAGGAAATTTGGCAAAGCACACCGGAGTAAAATCCGGTCATCGCCAGCATTTGTGAAGGCGGACTGGAAAACAAGCCGGCCTTTGCCATTTGTCGACAAAAGCAAAAAATACTTGCAACCTTTGTGGCAGGTTGTATAAAATACCGCTCCTTTGAGACAAGACCTGCGAGGATGCAGGCGTTAAGAGTATGGTTGCCTTGTAATTGATAAAGGCCGGTTTCGGGAAGAAGCCGGTCTTTTTGCATGTTGTCGATATTGTGGTCTATGAGCCTTAGGTTCTTTTTCGTTCTTTACAGCTTACGGTACATTGCCTGCTGAGATAGTGTGGCGCCTCTATGTGGGTCTATTTGGGAATCGTCTCAGCAGCGTTCTTGGGCATGTACGACGTCAGCAGGAAGCACGCATTGCGGCAAAATGCGGTACTGCCGGTGCTGTTTCTGTCCACAGTTTTCGGCGCCCTTGTCGTATTGCCGCTGGTGCTGCTGTCCCGGGCGGAGCCGGCGCACATGTCGGCGATTGCCTTCTACGTGCCGCCATTAGCCTGGGTGGGACATTTCCACGTGCTTGCCAAGTCGGTGATTGTATCGGTTGCGTGGACGCTGAGCTACCTGGCGCTGAAGAATCTGCCAATATCCATTGTCTCGCCAGTCAGCGCAATCGGTCCGGTCTGGACGCTTCTGGGGGCAGTGATCCTGTTTCACGAACAGCCGACGGTCCTGCAATATCTCGGATTTGGGGTGATGGTTCTTTCCTATTGGTGGTTCTCCGTTATCGGCAGCAAAGAGGGGATATTGTTTTATAACAACAGATGGATTGCATTTACCGTCCTGGCGACCATGCTTGGCGCGGCCAGTGCCATGTACGATAAGTTTCTGATTCAGCGACTCGATTATCCGCCCATGGCGGTGCAGGCATGGTTTTCGATTTACGTCGTTCCGGTGCTCGGCGTGTTTGTATTGCTTTTCTGGTGGCCGGGCAGGAAGCGTTATACGCCGTTCATCTGGCGATGGAGCATCGTGACGATCGGGCTTATGCTCCTGGCGGCGGATTTTCTCTATTTCAAGGCGTTAAGCTACCAGGGATCGCTCATTGCGATGCTTTCGACGCTACGTTGCGCGTATATTGTGATTTCACTCTTTGCGGGAGGTCTGCTTTTCAAAGAATCACGCCTGTCGAGCAAGACGACCGCGGTGGCAGGCATCCTTTTCGGCGTTTTTTTGATCTTGCTGTCGAAATAGCAGAGTTGGCAGGCTACAAACCTCTGCCTTTGGCTCCCCCACCCTTTGGAGCTCGACCGCCCTTGCGCTGCTGGGGAGCCTCCTCCGTTGGCTTCTGCTTGTCCCGGTCTTTCTGCTGCTTGCTCGCATCTTCCGGCTGTGTCACAGCAGGTTTGCCCGCTTGTGTTTGCTTGAGCACTCCTAATTCTTTGTGCTTGCCGCGCTGAGAAGCTTCCAAGGCCCGCGTGATGCCTTTCCTGGCTTGTTCCGGCACCTTGTTCAATAGAGCGGTCAGCACTTGTGTATGTCTCGATGTGGATTGCTCCAGGGCGGTCGATTCTTTGTCTGCATTTTTTCCCTGCGATTTGGCTTTGTCAATCTCCTTGCGCGCTTCGTCGATGGAACTCTCGTAATCTGCGGCCAAAGTCTCTGCAAACTCAGGCTTTCCTTTGCGCTGCATTGCCTGGATCTCAACGACCCTCTTTTCAGCATGTTTTCTATGCAGCGCGGCCTTCTGCAACGGATCGTTCGTCTGAGATAACTCAACCGCTTCCACAGCAACGTTCTTGCCTCTCTCGGAAACGGCTATGGCGTGCTCAATCGATGGTTTAGCGCTTTCGGGCACTTTTGCCAAAAGGGCGGTGAGGACTTGAACGTGTTTCTCGGTAGATTTTTCCACATCCTGCACCGCTTTATCCAACTCCGCATCTTTGGGATAAGCGGGAACAATCGAAAACAGAATGATGATCGCCAGGACAGACGGCAATTGTGCGCAACTTATTCTCAGCGGTTTCATAAGAGACCTCCTCGTCGATTTCAAAAACCTATTAGCTGTTTCTTTCGCTACTCAAACCAAGAACTGCCAGTCACAGTTCGCCTGCGCGATGCCACATTATACAGAGTATCTGCCGAAAATGCAAGCAGCCACTCCAACTGTCTGACCTATGAGAATGTGCCGAAGCACGGCCGGACCGGACGGGAACCGTCGGCGGCACGACAAGCCGACGGCCTTGATTTCCTCGCGGCTCGGCTTTGTTTTTGACAGCGAGCCGGCTTGGGCATAGAGTGACCACTTTTGGGCTACAGACTTCAAGGTGCCCATGAGTCAGGCAGAATGGAAGGAGCTTGAATGTACCGTTCCACTAAACATGGCTGGGCCGTACCTGTTTTGAGAATTACTCTGCTGCTGGTCGTGGGATTTGCCCCGGTAGGTTGCTCAAGCCCGGCCAGCCGGTGGGTGTGGCGACAGACGGGACCGGATGTCCCTGCATTGTCGGCGTTTGACGAGACGATGAAGGAATTCATCGTTTCGCGCGAGGTCTCGGCGGGGGCGTTGGCGATAACGTATCGTGGCAGGCTCGTCTTCGCGCGAGGCTACACGTGGGCAAAGGCGGATTCGCCGACAATAGAACCCACATCTCTGTTCCGGATAGCGAGCCTGTCCAAACCGATTACCTCCGCCGCCGTCCTGAGACTGGTCGAGGACAAACGGCTTAAGCTGGATGACAGAGTCCTCGACGCACTGCCGTTTGGGCCGCCGGAGGGACAAAGCATTGACCCTAACCTTCAGAAGGTAACGATTTTGCATCTGCTCCAACACCTCGGCGGCTGGGACCGCGACAAGACATTCGACCCCATGTTTGCGGACAAGAAAATAAGCAAGGCTTTCCGATCTCCGCTACCCATAGCGCAGGCCGATATTATTACATTTATGAATGGCCAACCCCTGCAATACGAGCCTGGAACGAAGTACGCCTACAGCAACTATGGCTATTGCCTCCTCGGCCGCGTCATCGAGCAAAAGACCAGCATGAGGTACGAGGACTATGTCCAGAACGCCATCCTGTCGCGCCTTGGAATCCACGGGATGCAAATCGGGCGTTCCAAGCTCGAAGACCGGGCAGCGGCCGAAGCGAGGTACGACTCGGATCGCCAGCGCGCATACGGCGGGTTCAATCTTGAGAACATGGACTCGCACGGCGGATGGCTGGCGTCGGCCCCGCAATTGGTTCGATTTGCCTCCGCGTTCGACGATCCCTGCAATTGTCCCATCCTTTCGGCCGCTTCTATTGAAGCGATGTTCGCACTGCCCCAGACAATTGCACGTGGGCAGTACAAGGCAGGGGAGCCCTATTACGCGTGCGGCTGGAACGTCAGAGATTATGGCAACGGCCGGCGAAACACATGGCACACGGGGAGCCTGCCCGGCACCTACAGCTTCATGGCAAGGTGGGCGAACGGCGTTGACTGCGTCGCTCTTTTCAACAGGAGGACTCCCGACATAGCCAAGATTGACGGCCTGCTCCGTAAGACCGTCGAATCGGTAGCGAATTGGCCCGACGATGACTTGTTTGCCGAGATGTTGGAAACCCGAGGCGAGTGAGGGCCGTACTTGACCTGCAAAGAGGGGAACCCGAAAATATGTGCACGAACAGGGAGCGTCCGTCAGGGTCGAGCGTCGGCCCGATGCGATGTTTTCCCGTCGCATTGTTTTTGATAGGAAAAGGATCTTACATGCGTACAGTTTTGACGACCGTGATTCTTCTGTGCTTCAGCAACATGTTCATGACGTTTGCGTGGTACGGCCATTTAAAGAACCTCGCCCACAAGCCCTGGTTCATCGCCGCGATTGTAAGCTGGGGTATCGCGTTTTTCGAATACATGCTCCAGGTCCCCGCCAACCGGATCGGCCACCAGGCCATGAGCGTCGGCCAGCTCAAGATCATCCAGGAAGTGGTCACGTTGTCCGTCTTCGTTCCTTTCTCGCTTCTTTATCTCAAAGAGCAGCTTCGATTGGACTATCTGTGGGCCGGCCTGTGCATCCTCGGCGCCGTGTTTTTCCTGTTTCGCCACAAGCTCGTCGGCGCGTGATGTCCCACGGCCGTGGCCTGGGGCAAAGAACCACCCGCGACCCCTCCTTTGAACAAAGGGTGGGCAAGTGTGGTATAATGCGCAAATGACGAAACACAGGACCGCTTCAAACGAATTTCTCCCGACTACCCCCGAGGATTTGCGGGAGCGAGGCTGGAGCCAGGCCGATGTTATCCTTGTCACCGCCGACGCTTACGTGGACCATCCCTCGTTCGGCGTTGCGATGATCGGACGATGGCTCGAAAAGCTCGGCTATCGCGTTGCGGTGCTTGCCCAGCCTGACTGGCGAAGTGTCGAGCCATTTCGCGCACTCGGCCCGCCCCGGCTGTTCTGGGGCATCACCAGCGGCTGCATCGACTCGCGATTGAATGACTACGCCTCTTTAGGCCACCGCCGAAAGCAGGACGTCTATAGCCCCGGCGGGGCGCTGGGCCTACGTCCGGGTCGGCCCCTGTTGGTCTATTCCGCCAGGGCAAGAGAGGCGTACCCTGCTGTGCCGATCATTCTCGGCGGGCTCGAAGCCAGCCTGCGACGGCTCGTGCACTATGACTACATCGAAGACAAACTCAAACGCTCTGTGCTCGTCGATGCCAAGGCCGACCTGCTGCTGCATGGCATGGGCGAGCGCGCCATCGCGGAGGTGGCCCGCCGCCTCGATGCGGGGCAATCCATCCACGAGCTAACCGATATCCCCGGCACGGCGTACATCGCCCACAAAGGGGCTGCCGTTCCGGATGGGGCTATGCGGCTGCCGTCGCTCAGCCGGCAGCAGGCGGACGCGCACGCCGTCATGGATGCGCATCGGCAATACGAGGCCCAGGCCCGCCCCGGCGGACAGCCGGTCGTGCAGGAGCAGGACCCCGGCACGCTCGTAGTGCTACCTCCGAGCGAGCCTCTGCGAGGCGATGAGCTGGACGCCCTGTACGACCTGTCTTTCTCGCGGAGCTGGCACCCGCGCTACAACCGGGCCGGCGGCGTGCCCGCGCTGACGCCGGTACAGTTTTCCATCACGACCCATCGGGGCTGCTTCGGCGGATGCGCGTTTTGCTCCATAAGCTGTCATCAGGGCAAGCAGATTAGTTCGAGGTCCCTCGAGTCACTTCTGAACGAAGCCGATGTTCTCCGGCGGCATCCGCAGTTTCGCGGAACGATTGTCGATGTCGGAGGGCCGTCCGCCAATATGTACGGCATGGAATGCACGCAGGAAGAACCCTGCGCGAAGGTTGGCTGCATGTCGCCTTCGCTGTGCAAGCGGGCCGACTTCGATCATGGACCGATGCTGGAGATGCTGGAGGCGTTTGTCCGGTGGAGCGGCAGGGGGGGCAAGCGAACTAACGTCTTTGTCGCCTCCGGCATTCGCCACGACCTGGCCCTGAAAAATCGCGAGTATCTCGACATGCTCGTGCGGCATTTCGTCGGGGGACATTTGAAGGTGGCGCCGGAACATCATTGCTCGGGCGTGCTGGATTTAATGGCCAAGCCCCGGTTCGAGGTCTTCGAGGAATTCGAGCAGCGCTTCGCCGAGGCGTGCCGCCGCACCGGGAGGGAGGCGTATCTTGTGCCGTACTTCATCAGCGCGCATCCGGGCTGCCGGCCCGAAGATGCGCTGAAGCTGACCGAATACCTCGTCTCTCGCTCGTGGAGGCCGCGGCAGGTCCAGGATTTTGTCCCCGTCCCGCTGACGCTCTCGACGGCGATGTACGTCTGCGGCACAGACTCTCGTGGACAAACCATCCACGTCCCTCGCTCTCGGAAAGAAAAACGCCTCCAGGCGGCGCTCCTGCAATACTACCAGCCCCAAAACAAAAAGCTCATCAGCGATTTCCTGCGCGAGCACCGCCGCACCGACCTGCTGCCCAAAATCAATCACCTGCAAAGATCAAAACCCCACCGGACCCGCTGACTCAAAGCAAACAACCAAAAGTATCACCCACCTTACGCCTCTCCGCATCGCCACCCACAGCAAATATTTGTGCCAGAAAAGTTGTTGATCTGAACCGTGTCGTGTATAATACAAGTGCGAGTCGTTTCCCGGTCGAACGGATGACAGAAAGCTGGTTTCGAGGGAGATGCAGATGAAGCACGACAAGAATGCAAACCGCTCCGGCGAGAAAGAAGCCGTTTTCACAACCATTGTTGGTGGGCGACCTCCCGGTTCGGGTACAGGCGTTGGCGACATACCGCGAGCAATAGAAGTGCTGGTCAAGAAAGCCTCGGTGGACCCGGCTTTTCGGGAGCTTTTCCTTAAAAAACGCGCCGAAGCCGCCAAAGAAATTGATCTGGACTTGACTGAAGCTGAGCGAAACATGCTGGCCAGCATCTCAGAGGAGCAATTGCAGAGGATCATCGCCAACACGAAGGTCAAACCTGAGCACCGCAATATATTTCTGGGGACGGCTGGAAAGCTCATGCTTGCCATCGTAGCCGGCCTGGTTATCGCCTCGGTAATGACGCCCACCTTGGGGCATACGCTTACGCCAGAACAGCGGGAGCGTATATTCGCAGATCGCGCGGCTCATCTGAGGGACATGAACGATGTCAACGAGCCAAAAATAGAAATGACGCGCATCTTGGGGCATACACTCACTCCGGAACAGCGGGACCATTTCCTCCGACTGCGCATGGCACAGCCGAGCGACACAAACAATGTCAACGAGCCAAATGATCCAGATACGAATGTAAATCAAGCCGAGCGCCGCCAGACAGATGCCAATGAGCAAGGGTACGCGAGCCATCCGAATTCCTCTTGGCGGATTGAGACGATTCGCGGCAGAGAAAGGAAGGTCGAGGAATTTGGCGTCCAGCAAGCGGATAATTCCAGACAGCATTAGAAGAAGCCGGCCGGTCAAGTCTGCCAGCGACTCACGCGTCTTTGCCGGAGTGTCGTCGGCTTGTTGTGGACCCTACTGAAACGGCCAATGAGCAAGGGCAAGGTTCCCGAAGGGAGAGACACATGGATTACGACAATAAATCTGAGCGACCCAGTCAACAGAATCTTGGCAGTTTTCCTCGTGGAATTGAGGTTCTCGTCAAGAAAGCGTCGGTGGCCCCGGAGTTTCGCCAGCTTCTGCTTGCCAAGCGTGCTAAGGCGGCGTGCGAGATTGGTCTGGAACTGACTGAAGCCGAACAGAAAATGCTGTCGAGCATGCCGGCTCAGCAGTTGGAGAAGATCATCGACAACGTCAGGGTTGACGCCAAGCACCGGTCCGTCTTTTTGGGTAGTGTTGGCAAGCTAATGCTGGCGACAGTCGTTGCAACGGCGGCGATCTCCGGGTTGCATTGCGCGTCCGCAGGTATTTCGCCTGACCGCATTCGTGAAATACAGATGAAACGGGGCGCTGATGCCAACGATGTGAATGAACCTAATCAAGCGGAGCCTAAATCGGGCGCAACGGAACCGAATAGAACTGGCAAAGGAAAGTGACCCGGAATGGCTGATATTACGTTGGTCAATTTGAATATGCTCTACATTCGGTACGGCCAGCAGACCGAGAGAGAGTTGCACGTACCGCTGGGGCCGCTGTATCTGACCCGGGCGCTCGAGGACGCCGGGTTCGCAGTTGACTTTCGGGATTATCAACTTTGCGATGCCGATGACCCTTTCGACATGCAAACGTTCCTTGAGTTTATCAAGAACCCGGCGTCGATCATAGGTCTGTCATGTATGGCCAATCTTCTGCCCTTTACGATGCTGGCTCTCAAAGCGCTGCGCGAGAAGTATCCCGACCGCACATTAGTTCTGGGCGGAGTAGGCTCGAAGTCCGTTGAAGATAAGATTCTGCGGCGGTTTCCCTGGATCGATGTTGTCTGTCGTGGCGAGGCCGAGCGCACGGGGCCGGAATTGTTGTATGCACTCCAGAACGGCGGCGGTCTTTCCGAGGTACGCGGCCTATCGTTTAGAAACAACGGCTCTGTCTTTCACAATCCGGACCGCGAAAGGATACAGGACCTGGACTCCATACCGTTTCCCGTCTTCGAGAAGATCGACCTGCGTCGATATGCGGGCTTCGGACTGATGACCAGCCGGGGGTGTCCCTATCGATGCACGTTCTGCTCCGTTGCGCCGGTGTGGAATTTTGAGAGTCGCTCTCGAAGCCCCCGGAACATCGTCGAGGAGATGAAGCTGCTCAACAAACAAGCCGGAGTTGACCTTTTTCTCTTCCAGGATGAGTTCTTCGTCTCCGGCAAGAAGCAGGTCATGGATTTCTGCCGGGAGCTTCAGCAGCAGGAGCTTGGAGTCGAGTTCAAGGCGTTTGGCCGGGTCAACTTAGTCGATCGGGAAATGATGCGCGCCCTCGCGGATTCGGGCTGCATCGAATTGCGTTTTGGCGTCGAGTCCGGGTCGGACAAGATACTGTCGCAGATCAAGAAAGGCTTTACTGCTTCAGACGTGTTGGAGATTGTGCCCGCGGCTATTGAGGTTTTCCCACGGATCGATGCCTTTTATGTGTGGGGCTTTCCTTTCGAGACGATGGAGGATTTCAACCAGTCGCTCTTTCAGATGATTTCCCTTCGGATGATGGGGGCCAGAATTCTGCCGAGCCTGCTGTGCCTTCTTCCGCAGACAGAGATATATCACGAATGGTCGGGACGCAGGCCGTTGACGTTCTGTTCCTATTTGTTTCCTGAATTCGTTTTCACCGGCCATGAAGTCTGTCACGGGGGCTCGGTCGAGCTTCCCGAAGCACACAGGGACTACTTCGAGCTGATCCAGGCAAATCCGGACATCTTCCCGGGTTTCTTTCATATGGATTTGGAGAACAACGTCCTGGCCAAGCTCAAGCTCCTTCGCCAGTTCGGCTTCTATCCCGATCCGGCCGCACGAGCGGCTCAGAATGACACGGAAAGCTGCGGAGCGCACAGCCCGCGCATAGAACCGCAGAATCTGGCGACCCGAACCAACTAAGTCGCCCGCTTACTGACATATAACGGCATAATCATCAATCGAGCAGTCCGGCGGTTCCGAGGAACTGGCCCTGGTCGTCGGTCACAAACCACGTATTTGCGATCCGCTGCCTGCTCTGACAAAAGCTACCGAGTTGGATTGGGTTGACGTCAATCTGGTGCCTATCAATCCACAGGGTGCGCACATCCATACTTCAGTGGAGACATGGAATGCCGCGAGCGATATGTCTCATTTGCTCCCGGTGCTCAAGCAAATCCAGGTCATGCGCCGGAATGGCCACAGCGTCATTGGCATGAAGCTCATAGGCAACGGCGATTCCACAAAGCCCGAGGACCGCGAGAAGTCCATGCGCTTTACCCTGCAATCCGGTTTGGTGGACGCCGCTGTGACAGGCTTCAAGAGCACTGCGGACATCGCGTGAAAACGCAGTTCATTGGCAGCCTGCAACAGGCCTTCAAGTCCAAGGTGTTTCTATTCCGGCAGCACCACGGCATCGATTACGTGGATGACGCCGTTGGAGCATTCAATGTCGGTCTTTACGACGTTTGCCTCGTCGACCATGACTTTCCCGCCCGCGGTACTTATCTTTAGCATCTTGCCGTTCACCGTTTTCGCCGAGGTCATCGTCACGACATCCGCGGCCATCACTTTGCCGGCTACCACGTGATAGGTCAGAATGCCGGCGAGCTTGGCTTTGTTCTCGGGCTTAAGAAGGCTATCGAGTGTCCCGTCGGGCAGTTTGGCGAAGGCGCCGTCGGTCGGAGCGAAGACGGTATAGGGGCCTTCTCCTTTGAGGGTCTCGACCAGCTCAGCAGCTTTGACGGCGGCGACCAGGGTGTTGAAATCGCCTGCAGCAACGGCGGTATCGACAATGTCCTTTTCCGGTATTGTCTTGGCGCCGCAGCCGGCCAATACAAAGATGGCTAACAAACAAGCTGAAAGCCAAGTTGCGAGTTGCTTCACATTTCGACTTCTCATAATTGAGTCTCCTTTCCTGTGCGTTCGTTAAGTAACTGAATTTCACTGACTGCCCGGCTCACGATTGCCGGGGCTGCGAGAGCTACGCGCATATCGCATATGACGGACAATTGGAGGACGCTTGTAAATCAGGCAAATCACCCTTTTTTCTAAAGGGAGAATCCTTCCCGCGGAAGGGCGATGCGGCGGCGGAACATCTGAGACCTTCAGCCTGCTAAGCTCAGTCGGTTCCATTTGGTCTCCCGTCATTCTTCTTTCCTTTCTTTCTCGGAATCAGTGCTGCCGGTCTGAGAGAGTATCCTCGGTTTCCGGCCGAGATAGTAAGCTAAAGAACCTCAGTAGAACGCAATCGTCTCGATGTCACGCATATCTCACTGGACGAGAGTATAATCGGAATGCGCGCGAGTCAAGAAAAATCCAGAAAAATCGAGACTATAGTAGCCTTACAGAATGCATAAAACTTAACTACTTTGATTATAATGACTTATATCTAACCCAAGTTAGCCAATTGGAGCTTCTGAACTACTATTGTGCCAGATTCAAACCTTACCTTGAGTTTTTCCGTGATTCCGCCACAAATGATAATTGGCCGTGGATTGGCACATTCTGTAGCGTTGCTACAGTCTCGAAAAATCTGTATTTTTCTGGGGGCCGTTTTTCCTTTTGCCTTTCCGCCTTTTCCTTATAGAATTTGGTCGTGCATTACCTTTGTTCAGTTATGCTGATTTTGGTCAATGCCGTCTGGCTGGTTCTGGTTATTTTCGGCCTGCCAGGCAACTGGCTGATCGTCATATCGACATGCCTGTTTGCGTGGTGGCGGTGGGACAGCGGCGTTTTCTCCATCTATACGCTGGTCGTTGTCGTGGCTCTGGCGGCGTTGGGCGAGCTGGTCGAATTTTCGGCCGGCATGATCGGGGCCAGGAAATCAGGCGCGAGCTGGCCCGGCTCGATCGCTGCGCTCTTTGGCGCCATGGCGGGTGCCGTGATGGGCACCTTTCTGATTCCCGTTCCTCTTCTCGGCACGCTTATGGGCGCCTGCCTCGGGGCCGGGACCGGCGTGTGGGGGTTGGAATTCTCCCGCGGCAAGAAGATGGAACACAGCGTTCGCTATGCCGTCGGCGCCGGGCTCGGCGAATTCTTCGGCATCACGAGCAAGCTGGTCCTCGGCATTGTCATCTGGTTCACAGTGGCCATCGCCGCGTTTTGGCCTTAGCAAAGGTACCGTTCGCCCCGTGAGACAAGCCGCTCCGGGAAAGCACGCCTGACCGCAACAGGAAAAGCCTGTGCGATAGTAAGGGAAAGCCTATGCAAGTTCTTGCCTTTGCCTATTTTGTTTTCTATATTTTGTTTGCCGGCCCAGTCGCAGCGCGGGCCGGGAGTCGCATTACCTCAGGATAGCTGGAAGGCGGAACAATGGGTGAACTCGGAAGAATATCGGGCGTGGTTCACAGTGGTGCCGCAGCAATCGGCCCGGCTCAGTACGCATTTTCGGGTCTCGCCAGGACATCAGCAACCGGGATCGCCAATGATGATGCAGGCGCAGCAACGATTCGAAACGCTGCCCGCCCGCAGACAGCAGGCACCCCCCAAAAGATCGACGGGGCCGACCCTGCGGCCACATGGGTTGTGACGATGAGAGACTTCGTCGGGGCCGTCAGAGAGAAAGTGGCCGCATTGATCGGGCTACTTGAGCAAATCGCCACGGGCCGTTTTTCGAGCGGCAATCTCGCGAAGAACCTTCAGGAACAGGCCGAAGCGATCGGCCATGCTCTTGATGCGTTGTGGGAGGATCTCTCGGCCGCCTCGATATCTCAAGCGGGTAGCGCTTCGCCGTCCGCGCGTTCGAGACCTCCGGTCTATACCGACACAGGCCAATTGCTGGCCACGTTCAAAGAAGAGCTTGAGCAAATTAACTCCGTTGACAGATTCCTGCTCGGCGTGTATAAGAAAATAGAGCAGTTCAGCGATCCTGCGGAGTTTGGCCTTGACGAGGTCCAGGACGTTGAGCAGCACATGGCAGAGACGAATGCGGAGCTGGAATTAGGCATCTTCTCGCTGGCCCGGGTCAGAGAGCAGGCTATGAGGACGCTGCGAAGCCAGGACATCGAGCCCGGCCGAGTCCTGTTGCTGCTCCAGAACCCGTGACAAGGATGCGTGCCGGCGCCGCATCATAATGCGATATGCCGGCTCCGAGCGGCGGAACACCTTCAAAGGATTGCGCGTATGAATAGAGACGGCAGGGGAGATTGCTGTTTGAGAAGTTGAGACAAGATATGAAACTCGACTCGATAATGACAAAAAGGGTAGTCACCGTTCGTATGGACGACACCCTGGGGAAGCTGTGGGAGATATTTCACAACGAGAAATTCCATCACCTGCTGGTTGTCGAAGAAGGTGAGCTTCGCGGAGTGATTTCCGATCGAGACCTGCTCAAGTCTTCGAGTCCGTTTGTAAACACGCTTGCCGAGCAGAAGCGCGACTTGACCATCCTGAAGAAACGGGCGCATCAGATTATGAGCCGCAAGCCGATCACGATTGAAAAAGAGGCAAGTTTGGAAGACGCGGTCCAACTGATGCTCCGCGCGAGCATCTCGTGCCTGCCCGTAGTCTCCGCCGACGGCAGCATCGACGGGATCATCACCTGGAGGGACCTGCTCAGAGCTTACACGCAGCAGGCGGCCGTCGAGTCGTGAGCTTGGAGCGAGGCTCCGGTTCGTTGGTCGGCCGCAAGCGCCCATAGACGGAAAGTCACTACCCCCTGATGCCACGTCCGAAAAGGACGGCGCCCCGAGCCTCAAACCCCGCCGTGATTGAATTTGCCCCGCCAAACGCCCGCGAAGAGTTTGGTCCGCAATCGTTTATTTACTATATTTTATCTGCCGGGTCCGGATGCTGGGCCGTCTCGGCGGTTGCGACGTGAATAAGGACAAGAGTGGAGACAGGAAAGATGCTTGGACTCGGAAACGTAGCAAATACGCTCTCCGGCGGGCATGCTTTAAACCCTCGTCAGAGTGTAGTATCAGAATCGGCAAAATCGACAAGCCCGACGGCGGTCCCCGATGACGAAGCGGCGGTGGCCGTGATTCGGAACCCGCTCGGCGCCCAGGAGGTGCGCCAGGACGGGCGCGATGAGAACGCACAGCACCCGCTACGCCAAACCATCGAGGAAACTGCGGAAGCGATCCGTGAGAAACTGGATGAATTCAAGGAGCTTGTTGAGGGCATCACCATTGGCGGCTTCTCGGCCAGGAATCTTTCACAAAATCTGGAAGCTGAAGCCGAACAGATCCGAGGCGGTGAAACCTCGATCGGCCGTGTCTATTCCGGCGTCAGCGAATTGCTGAGCCGGTTCAGGGATGAAGTCAATGAGATCAGGTCGTTTGACGGGTTTCTGCTCGGCGTCCACGAGAAGATCGAGCAGTTCCGCCATCCAGCGCAGTTCGAGCTCAACCAGGTTCGCGACGTTGCAGAGCACATGGCTGATGTGAATGCGGATATGGAGTTGGGCATATTCACCCTGGCGCGCGTCAGAGAAAAGGCCCTCAAGGCGATGCGCTGCCAGGAAGCGCCGGAGCCCCAGCGCGTTCTCAAACTGCTCGAAGACGACGTGAACAAGCCGAATGCCGCCGAGCCGGCGACGCCGGAGGAGACTCCGTCGCATGTGCAGAACGTCCTGCTATGAGCTCAGACCATAGGGCTCAATGAGCTTCCTGTTGGGCTTGAAGTGGAACTGGCACTGCTCGGGCGGCGTGCCGAGCACTTCGATTTTGCTCAGGTCGCCCTGGCCCATCCCCGCTTCGGCCATGCTTGCCAGATACATGATCCGGCTCGGATCGAATCCCATCAGTTTCGTGGCCAACGTGTCCATCGCCAGCGGATCGAGGCTCGCCATCGCGATCCGCGCATCGACCGGCGTACCACCGGTCGGGCCGTCGCCCTCCATCGCCTCGAAGCCGTCGATGACACCGAGGTCGGGATATATCTCCTGGGCCAGGTGGAACATGTTGTAATTCAGGACGGCCTCACGCGAGAAATTGTATATCGAGTGCATGAGGCGTTTGTCGTTGGTCTTGCCGTCGTTCAAGGGCGAGCCAAGCAAAATATTCTTGAGCGACAGCGTTGTGACCACCCGGTCGTGCGTTTTCATCTTGGCCGCCGAGATGATGTACAGTTCCGGATCGAGGAACGTCGAGATAATGCGGATCGGCGTCGGGCGGTGGCCCTCGCCGAACACGTAGCGGTATTGCCAGCTCTGGGCATTGAGGTCGATCAGCTTGACGTTGTATTCCTTCTCCAGGGCCAGATAGCCGTAATTTTCGTACCCGTGAAACGTGCCTTCTCTGGAGATGGTCGATTCGCCGACAATGATTTGCTTCTTGTGGTGGGGCGTCAGAAAATCGAGAATACCCCGCACGGCGTCCACATGTGTTGCGGCCAGTTGCCGGGTCGTAACCACGAAGTTCGGCTTGATGAGAATCTTCTTTTCGCCGATGGAGGCCAGGACCTCGTCCTCGATGTTTTTCAGCGCCTGATAGACGATGTCCCGGCGGTCGTTGCCCTTGACCAGGCAGACCTTCGCCGGCTGCACTGGTGCGGGTTTGAACAGCCCATTCTTCTTGACCCAGGGACTTCCCGGAGCAGCGTGAGCCACAGCCGGGTCGAAGTACTTGCCTCCCAGCCCAAGTCCAAGAGCCCCCAGTCCGAAGCCTTTTAGAACATCGCGCCGGTTCAAATGCTTGCTTACTCTTGCCATAAATGCAACACCTATCTTAGGTTGCGAATGCGGACTTCGATCCCTTTCGAGTCCTTGAGCAAATCGACGAGCTTGTTCGGGTCGGTCTGCCCGTAGTGATAGGGGTACAGAATCTTCGGCTCGAAAGCTTTAGCCGCATCGGCGACCATCTCAGGCGTCATCGTATAGGGCAGGTTCATCGGCAAAAAGGCGACATCAATGTTCTTGAGTTGCTTCATCTCGGGGGTGTTCTCGGTGTCACCGGCTATGTACACGCGCTTGTCGCCGAACGTGATCACGTAGCCGTTGCCCTGCCCCTTCGGATGGAACGGATTTCCGGGGGACCGCATCTGGACAATGTTGTAGGCAGGCACAGCCTCGATTTTCAGGCCGGCAATTGTCTTGACGTCGCCATTGCCCATGACTATGCCGCTGGAAACGCTCTGCGAACAGGCTTTCGTCAATACGACCTGGGTCCCTTGCTTGCTCAGGGTCTTTATGGCTGCGGGATCAAGGTGGTCGCCGTGCTCATGGGTGATGAGGATCAGGTCCGCCATGGGCATCCCGGCGTAGTCGGTCTCTCTACCGACTGGGTCCACGTGAATGATCTTGCTGTTATAGCTGAACATGAGCGTTCCATGGCCGATGAAGGTGATTGTCAGATCCCCCGCATTGGTTTTGATAACATCCTGCTCGTATTTCGATTCCGGCCCGGCCTGTTCTTGTCCGGCTCCTTTGACCCGCATCTTAACCGCGTACAGCGAGGTCCGTGCCGTGATAAAAAGCGTCTGGTTGTCGCTGCCGCCGAAAGTGACATTGGCGGGGCGCTCGGGGACCTGAATCTCTTCGATCTTCCGGCCAGCCCTGTCATAGACCGCCACGACGCTCGTGGTCAGATAGATGTTGCCCTCGCTGTCGATGGTCACGCCATCGGAGCCTTCCGGGGCAAAGAGCTTCTTGTTCGAGAGCCGGCCGTCTTCGCTGATCTGATAGGCGAAGGTTTTACCATCGCCGTGGTCGGCGACGTAGAGCGTTTTGCCGTCGGGCGTGCCGATCAGACCGTTCGGCCTGACCATATCGGCGATGACGCGAATGAGCCTCTTGCGGTC
>DATKWR010000623.1:0-3737 GCA_035529475.1 Sedimentisphaerales bacterium
GGCGCAGTATCCAGCCGCACTGAGCGGCACGGAACGGAATGTCACCCTTACTGACGACTCGGAAAACGCGGTTTTGCCGCTTGTTGCGGCTAAGTGCGACTCAGTGCATGAAGCCGGGATGGGCGGTAGAGGACTTGAACCTCTGACCTCCTGCGTGTCGAGCAGGCGCTCTAGCCAACTGAGCTAACCGCCCCCATGGACGCTTTGCTTATATTATGGCCGGGGCGAAATAAAAAGCAAGGATTTTTGCAGCCTTAGTTCAAATTTCTTCTGATGACCGCCGCCGTGGAGACCGTCCGCTGCATATCGCCGCTGGAGACGGTTATGGAAATCTGGACGCTCTTGACCTTGACCACCGAGTCTTCGACCACCCAGTTCTTGGTGCAAGTCATTGCCTCGACGTTGTCACAAAGCACGTAGTCGCTGTCGAACAAGTCGTCGTTCGTAACCAGGTACAGTTTCTTATCTCCGCTGCTGTATCGATAGGTAATATCCTGCCCCGCGGCGGTAATCAGGCTGCATTCGTTATTCGGCGTGCTCGGATCCACTGCATCTGCCGTTCGCAGTTGACTGGTCATCCGGAGCATGGCTTGCCGGGCGTTGTTGATCGTCTTGAAGATCTCTTCGTTTTCCCGGCAGTTTATGGCCGAGGCGTTGAAGGCAAAGGCAACCGCCGCCAGCAGCATCCCGCCGATGGCCACGGCCAGCAGCACCTCCACAAGGGTAAAACCGGTTTTGCGTTTGATGTCCCGCATTTGACTTCTCGCAGGTCGCTTGCATTGCGCGACGTGCGCTCCAGTTCTCAGTACCGGGCCCGAAGCCATCTCTCCGAGCTAATCTCCCTTGAGTTCAGATAAACTCTTACAGTGACTCGAACGAAAGGGCTGCCATGGTCCGCCACGGCCTGCTCGAAATTCGACGCATTGACATTTTCGACCGTGATCTGTTGAGAGAACGCGGCAAGATCGGTCAGAGGGCTTCGATCGGCCCCGATCGGCGGAGAGAAATTCGCCCCGTCGAAATCATCGAGATCGTCGTAATTCGCTAATACTTCGCCCGATTCCGGGCCGAATACCGCGGCTTCGGTTTCCGGGTCGATTACGGGCAACAGAGTCGAGAACTCCCGGATTTGCTCGATAAGAAACTCGGCGGTCGATAGATCCGTCCCGGCGCCGTTCGCTTTCGTGAAAGCGCCGTTGGCGGCCAGCAGAGAGGCCATCGCGAAACCTATCAACACTATCGCGATGAGCACCTCGATGAGCGAAAAGCCGCTGTTGTACTTGCCGTTTCGCATTTCGTTCGTCCTCTTTTCTGAGTGTTTCCGCCTGTCAGGCCGCCGGGTGAGGGGGCGACGAATCTACTTGCCCATCACAATGCTGGACATCTTGAAGATCGGCAGAATGATACTCATCGCAATGAAGCCGACCAAAACGCCCATGATCACAATCATAATAGGCTCGATCATCGACGTGACCGTCTTGATCACCGTCTTGAGCTCTCGGGCATAGTAACTCGAGACGTCTCGCAGCACGTCGCTCATCGTTCCCGAATCTTCGCCGCTTCGTATCATTTGCACCACGTTGCTCGGCATCAGAGAATATTGGCTCAGGCTGGAGGCGATTTTCTTGCCCTGGCGGACCTCCTCATAGACGCCGAGCCACATATTCTTATAAAGAACGTTCCCGGCGATCTGCGCGGTGATGGACAACGTGTTGAGTATCGGCACGCCCGCCCGAACCAGCACACCCATCGTGTGCATGCTCCTGGTGATGTAAAGGTTCTCGCAAAGCGTCTTGATCAGGGGCAAGCGCAGCTTCGTCTTGTCCCACCACAGCCGGCCTTCCTTCGTGCCGATGAAATACCAGAATCCCCAGAAGAAGGCACCGACCGCCGGCAAAAGGAAGTACCAGTAGCTCCTCAAAAATGCGCTGCTGGCCATAAGCACTTTGGTGGGTTTGGGAAGCAGGTGTTCCTTGCCTGCAAAGATGGCCGTGAACCTCGGCAGAACGAAGCACAGCAGGAAAATCGTCACGAATACCGCCATGAAGGCGATGATAATCGGATAGACCATCGCGCCTTTGATCTGCGAACGGGTCTCGGCCTCGGAGTCCAGATACTCGGCCAATTTCTGGAGCATACCGCTCAAGGAACCGCTGATTTCCGCTGCCGCCACCATGTTGATGTAGAGATCGCTGAACACCTGGGAATGCTCGGCCAGCGCCTGCGAGAAACTTTGTCCGGCTTCAATTCGACTCTTCAGGTCCATGATGATGAACGTGAATTTCTGGTTGTCACACTGCTGGGCAATGGACTCCAGCGAATCCTGAAGGCTGATGCCGGCCCGGATCATCACGGCAAGCTGGTTTGTGAAGTTCAGAATGTCTTTTCTGCTCGGCCCAAACTCAACTTTGAACTGGCTCACTTTCTGCCAGGCGCCCCGCTGCGGCCCGGAAGGAGGCCTTGGTGAAGATGCCGGCTCCCTGCCGGGATGGTCCTGGTCCCAGGACGGGCGATCGGGACGCCGATGCTCTGCAACAGCCGTTGCACCTTTGTTGTCGTGTGAAGAATCTTCAAACATATCTGTCTGTCCTGTCCGGCCGGTTTTTCATCGCCAGTCTGGTCTGCGCCTCTGCCGGCACAGACCGCCGACGGATTATGCCACGGCCTCTTGCTCTTGTTCTTCGGGTATTTCGACAGCCTCGAATCCATCCGGCGGCACCAGCAGCTTTTCCATTTTCGTGGGGTTGCTGGAGCGCATGATGGCTTCCTCTCTGTCGATGTACCCCTTGAAGTACATATCCGAGATGCTGTTGTCGAGATTCTGCATCCCCAATCTGCGGGACGTTTCAATAATGTTGGGAATCTCGTAGATTCTGTTTTCCCGGATGCAGTTTCTCACCGCCGAGGTGCACAGCAATATTTCCGTGCAGGGAACCATGCCCGGCTCATCCACTCGCCTGAACAACGTCTGGGAAATCACCGCCTGCAGGGTATTGGCCAGCATGGTACGAATCTGGTTTTGCTGGGCCGCGGGATAGATATCGATGATACGTTCGATCGTCTGCGAGGCATTGATCGTGTGCAGCGTGCTGAACACGAGGTGGCCGGTTTCGGCCGCTGTGATGGTCGAACCCGTGGTCTCCAGGTCTCGCATTTCGCCGACCATGATGATGTCGGGGTCCTGCCGCAGCACGTGTTTGAGGCCCGAGCCGAACGTCGGACAGTCAGAGCCGATTTCACGCTGTTCGATCATGCTGGACTTGTTCTCCATCATATACTCAATCGGGTCTTCCATCGTGACGATACGTTTGCGGTACTTCGTATTGATCACCTCGACCATGGCCGCCAGCGTTGTGCTTTTGCCCGAGCCGGTATGGCCCGTCACAAGCACCAGCCCGCGGGGCAGGTCCGTCAGCTCTTTGACGATGGCTGGCAGGTGCAAATCGTCGATGGCGGGAATCTGATTCGGAATGACCCTGAATGAAATGCCAATAGTGTCTCGCTGGTAGTGCGCATTGACACGGAAGCGGTGCCCGTCATCGAGAAACGTCGAGAAATCAAGATCTCTGTTCGCCTCGAATTTCTTGAACCTGTCGGGCCCAATCATCGAAAGGACCATTTCTTTGGCGTCTTCATTGCTGACCGCGGCAAAATCCAAATCGATCAGCTCGGTATTCCTCCGCAAGATCGGCGGCATGCCGACGTTTATATGTAAGTCGCTCGCGCCATGTTCTATG
>DATKWR010000624.1:0-6173 GCA_035529475.1 Sedimentisphaerales bacterium
CGCATATTATTAGATACAAGAATGGCTGTTCTGCCCTGCTCCGTTTGCTCTGAAATCGCATAATCAATGTATTCGGCGACACAGACACCCCTATCCTGCAAAAACTTATTTTTGCCGACCAATACCTCCTTGCCGTCCAGCCGGGCGGTAACGCCCATTCCAACTTCAATCTTGAATTCAGTGGGGTCTGGAACCTCGACGCCGCGTTCCTTCGCACAAGCGATAACCGACCTGGCCAATGGATGCTCAGAATACTTCTCGGCTGTCGCAGCTAAGCGTAAAACCTCTTTTTCTGAGGCATCGTCAAAAGTGATTACATCGACCACCTTCGGTTTTCCAAGGGTAAATGTGCCGGTCTTATCCACAAGGAGTACATCAATTTTTTGGGCCAGCTCCAGAAATACTCCTCCCTTGATAAGTACCGCGCGGCGAGCCATGTTGGATATGCCGGCGGTGACTGCCGTTGGGGTGGCAATCGCGAAAGCGCATGGACAGGCAACCAGAAGAACCGAGACAGCAACTTTGACGTTGCCGCTTGCCAGAAAGGCTATTACCGCCAATACCAATACTGTAGGCAAAAACCACGTCGTAAAGCGGTCGGCAAGATTCTGAATGGGAGCCTTTGTTCCTTGAGCCTGCTCGACAAGATGAACAATTTTGGCCAGCGTGGTATCCCTGCCAACTTTGGCGGTCTCAATCTCAAGGCGGCCTGTTTCATTCAGAGTTCCGCCAAATACCTCACTACCCCTGGACTTCTCAACTGGCATTGATTCGCCGGTAATCGGAGCCTGATTGACGCAGCTTTGTCCGGCAACTACGGTCCCATCGACGGGAATGCGTCCTCCGGGTCTGACGACCACAATATCACCCACCTGGATTTCATTTACTGGTACGACAACCTCTGCGTCCTTGCGGCGTAATGTTGCCATCTTGGGGGTAAGATCGAGCAGGTTCCTGATGCTTCTACGAGTCTTGTCAAGAGTATAGGTTTCCAGCGCACCTGCCACTGCCATAATGAATACAATGACGGCTGCTGCCCTGAACTCGCCAACGGCAACGGTGGCAATAAGGGCAACAGTGACGAAAACGTTGACCGTTATTCTCCGGCTGTAAATATCCTTGAAGCCCGCAAGGAACCGCAGATAGCCGCCGAACAGTGTGCCGAGAAGCGCTAATCCCGCATTCAGAAAATACGGACCAATGCTCCAATGTGCCATTGCCCAGCTTGCTAAAATCAGAACGCCAACAGCGCAAGGAACAATACTGAGTACCGCTATTTCCCTATGTTTGGCAATTTCATCCTCTTCCTTCTTCTTCAAAGCATAACCTCTCTCTGAAACCGGAAAGGCGTGAAAGTCATATTCCTTCTCACTTGTCCGATTCTTCTTGGACTTCTTTCTCAACAGCTCTCTTGTCCTCTTCCTTTGCAGGGCCACAGCAGCTTTCTCCGCTGCCGCAGCAGCCGCCGGTCTTGCTCATGGATTCCCAGATTGTTGCCAAAAAGCCTTTTTTCTTGTTTTTCGTTTCCATTGCTCAACAACTCCTTAATAGATCTGCTTCCTCTTATAACAGGCGCACAGCTTCTCTCTGTCCAGCTTGCTGATGTGTTTGACCTGCCTGCCGTCCGCAACGATTTGTTTATCATCAGCTATGGCATTCCGCATCCACTGGACCGCTTCAAGAACACATTGAGGAGCGTCTCCATCGGGCAGCCGATAATACATCCATTTGCCTTCCTTGCGAGCCTGAACCAATCGGGCCTGCCGGAGAATGGACATGTGTTTTGAGACGGTTGAGGGCGCCAGGCCCAGCATCTTAATCAACTGGCAAACACAAAGCTCGCCGTCGCAGAGCATCATTAGGGCCCGGACCCTGTTTTCATCCGAAAGGGCTTTAGTTATATTGATAAAATCGAGCATAGTTATATATCCTATACTTCGCCATCTAACGAATTGTACTTCACGAAAAAATACGAGTCAATCGCAAAAATGTTCACCTTTCAAAAAAAGATCGCTCCCTGTGACTTTGACGTTGTCCCACCACAGGTCTGTGTGCCACGTTCTAAAGCCGATGATCCCCGATTTGTGTTCGGGGTTGGCGGCGCCATCGACCCTATCGAGGTAAACGGTTCCGTCCACGGCGTAGGTGATCCTGTTGCCCTTCTTCGTGACAGCGATACGGTAGGTCTTGTCCTGCCTGCACTCGTAGGCGAAATTCTCCTGCAGGAGGTTAAAGCCGGGATCGTCGCGCATTCGAAAGCGCGCCTTATCGGGGTTGCCGTCGGCCAGGAAGGTGAAGACGTAGCCGTTCAGCGTGTGGTACTTGTCGTATTGCCCGTCGGAGCGTTCGTCCTTTGTTTGTGATAGCGGTCTGCCCGACGGGTCGCCGAACAGAAAGAAGAAATTGATATTATTCTTGTCGCCGTCGGAGGCTAGCACGTGAGCATCGAACTCGACGCGAAGATCCCCGCCGAAGGTCCTGTCCAGCCAGATGGTCGAGGCGCCGTAGTCTTCGCCGGTGCTGTCGAGATTGGCGTCGGCGCGAAGGCGGCCTTTTTCTATTCGAACGGCTTTGCTGCCCTCGCTCCACCAGCCGGCCGGAAGCGTAACACTGTCGGGGTAGGATTCGAAATCCTCCGCAAAGAGCACCTTCTCAGCCGGCCCTCGCACTGACGGATGACAAGAAACCGACAGCGCAAAAAGAAACCCAACAACAAATATACACTGGGTTTTCATACGCTATTTTGCGCCAACCACAAACTCGACCGTGCGGTCGGACTCGGCTTTCGTTTCGAGAACGCACGCGCGCGCGGTCGCCGCGTGTTTGCCCGGCGCGGGATTGGCTATGTGGAATTGGTGATAGTGGTCCTGAAGCGCTGCGCCGCCGGGCCGTTTCTTCGCCACAAGGGTGGGTGACACTTCTGCCCCATCGATACTCAATTTCACCAACTCGGTGATTGGTTTTTTCGGCAGGCCCTGGGCGGTGTTTTCCCAGGCGGTGCGTACGCGGATGGTGACACCTTTCTGCGGTCGTGCGGCCTCGAATTCGTCCTGTGCAGTGACGGCCACAATGGACACCAACGGACGCTGAATCTGCGGGTTGTCCCACCATCGCCACTGGCTTTCCCGCTTGCGGATAAACTCCATCACCTCGGGCGCTCCGCCGTGCATCCATGTCTCAAAGCTGCTGACGGCGTCGTGGCGAATGGCGGCAACCCAATTTCTCCGCAGCGCCTCAAGCCAGCCTTCCCAGGTCCGCGCGCGCGCCAGAAACACGGTACGAAAGCCGGTCGTCATGTCGGCAAACCACCAAGGCTCGACGCCATGCGCATCCTGCAAAGCAATGAATGGAAGCTGCAAGCGATAACGCTTCAGAAATGGCTCGCTGTTTGTGAAGTCCGGGTTGCCGAAATGAAACGTGCTGATAGCTGCAAAGCCGCCGCGCTGCAGCGAGTCGTCCAGGAAGATACGTGTCAGCTCTTCGTTCTCGCCGAATTGCCAGATCAGGCATCCACCGGCCTTCTGAAGCGGAGCCAACCGCCGGCGGCGAAACTCGGGCCAGGATACCACGCCCGCATCGGCCAGTGATGGCCCGAAATCAACTTCTGCCGGTGCGATGATATCGCTCGTGTGGCTGTAGGTGCCCAGGCCCGGCACGTCCACCCATGTGCCGTATTCTTCATTGGCAACGAAGAACGTAACGGGTACATTCCCCTGGTCGGCAAGCTCTTGAGCCCGCGCAATCCAGCCCGGCTTGGCGTTCTTGGCGCCCCAGAGGTGAATGTGCAACGCGCAGGCCAGATCCACGGCCTCTGCGGGGCTACCCTGGCCATGCGCTTCGATTTGAATGCTGAAGACCTTCAGGTCCGATGGCAGCGGAGCGCTTTGCTTCGGAGAGGGTTTTCGGTTTGCCGGGGCGGCATCCAGTGCGTCCAACGCATCGAGCGCATCTAAGGCATAATATGTCGCCATCGGACTGCTCGCCCAGCCGGGCCGGTCCGCGAAGCCCCCGTCGGCGTTCCAGAGCGACTGGAGATACCGGACGCAAACATCCCTGTTCATCGGTGCGGCACCAAGCTCTTTAAGCGCGCGCACCGCCGCCCACGTGTAGGCCACGTCATCCCAACCGGCGATTTCGGCCTTCGGCTGATAAGTAAAGCCGCCGTTGGGAAGTTGGCAGGCCCGTACCCACTCGATGGTTTCCTCTTTCTTTTCGTGGGCGCGGCCAAGCGTGCGCAGCGCCTCGATGCCCCACCATGTGTTCATCACGTGGCCATCGCCGTCATCGGCGGCGGGTGTGTTGTTGAAACTGCCGTTGGCGCGGCGGCGTTCCTTCAAGTAGTCGATGAATTCCCGCGAAAGATCATCCAGCGGCAGACTCAGCAGTGCCCGGCAGGTGAAAGCCGTCAACTGGAACCGAAAGATCGGATAGGCGTGCTGCTCATACTGCTTGAGATAGCCCTTGGGTTTCTTCCAAGTGAGTACCTGCTCGCGAAACGCCGATGGGTCCTCGCCAAGCCAGAGCAGACTTTGAATCTGCTGGAACTCGAACTCGCGGTGTTCCTGTTCGAGCTTCTTCAACTGGGCGGGATGGTGCGTCCGGACGAATTCAGCCAGCCGCTCTTTGTTCGGCGGGGTGCGCTTCAGCGCCCGGTAACTGCCGACGACCGCAAACGTCGGCATCAGGTGCGATCTTTGTTGATCGCGCCACGCGTACCCCCCGTCGGGGCGCGCAAGGCTCTCCAGATACGCGGCGACCGCCGACTTCCAGTCCGTTTGTAGTGACGCCGTAAGGCGTTCCTTCTCATATGCCCTCACGGGCACACTACGAACGGGCACGGCCGCACAAAGACCGCTCGCCGTTAGTGCCTTTAACATCGCGCGTCGAGTTATGCCTGAGTGGGTCGGAGCAGAGCTCATAAATCACCGTCACAACAGTTTCTTTCGGAGAGGCGTTGCACCCCGTGGAATATAACATCCGTTTCGCCCCTGGTTTCTCTACCTTTACTTCGAGAAACGCCCGGCGAAACCGCCGCCATTGGTCATTTCAATCGTGATCGTATCACCTCGCTGCACCGTTCTGTTCTCCAGGATCAGCCCGTCGGCTTTTTGTTTTTCATCGCGGACCAGCGACGCTTTGTATTGGCCATCACCTAAGAACAACAGCGGCACTTCAATCGATCTGGCTTGCGGGCCGCACATGACGGCCAGGAACCACGTCTGGCCGGTACGGCGCGCGAATATCGCCAATTCGCCGATTTCGGAACCCGTCAGCACGATGGTCTCATCCCAGACAGCCGGGATACTCTTGATTACGTCCGCCGCCGGATTGTCGAGCACCGCTTGCGGATGCGCCGCCATTGTCAGCAGGGGGCTGTCAAAGATCGCAAAGCTCGCAATCTGGTGCGCCCAGGTCGTATCACCCCGGCGGTCTCCGAAGTGCATGGTTGTATATTCGGCGGGACCCGCCAGAAAGCGGGTGAAAGGCAAAATCGTCTCGTGGCGCGCGCGCTCGCGAAGCGAGCTGCTCTCCATGCCGCGGACGGCTTCCCGCACCAGCTCGTTCGGCCAGGTTCGTTCCCGACCGGTCGGTTTGTTCGCCCCATGAAAATCAACCACCATCTGATTTTGCGCAGCCTTCTCGAGCAGCGCCTCGTAATGGTCGATCACCTCTTTGGCCTCATGGTCGAGGAAATCGATCTTGGCGCCGGCGACCCCCAGCCTGTGCAGTCGCGCGAAGAATTCTTCGCGCGCCTCGGGCGTGTGCAACTGGTTGCTGTGCTTCCAGAAGAGTAAACCGACGCCTTGCTGCCTGGAGTATTCTACGAGCTCCTTGATTTGCTCATCACTCCAGCGGTCCCAGAAGCCCTCGATCACGTGATACTCAAAGCCCAATTGGCCCGCTAAGCGGGAGAACTCTTTCATGCCTTCAAACGAGCGGTCTCCGCCGTCAAGGTAGCGCCAGACGGCCCGGCCCGGCTTGACCCACGCCGTCTCGATGCCGTCAGGGAAATACTTGGTCGGCGGCGTGGGGCAAAGGTTGGGCACAATCGTGCTGTTGACCAGGGTATTGAGGTCGCGGCCGGCCATCACGACGCGCCAGGGTGTCGTGATCGTCCCGCTGACCGAGGCGGGCTTGCCGAGACGTTTGGCTTCCTCGCGGCCGTAACGCAG
>DATKWR010000625.1:0-10315 GCA_035529475.1 Sedimentisphaerales bacterium
GGGCGCACTTGCCGGTCAGAGATAAAACCTCGCCGGGCAAATCGCTGGTGATCACGATGTACAGCCCGACGCGCCGGTATTTCTCGGAGGTTCGGCTGAAAAGAACAATATCCTTCTCAAGCGTATAGGCGGTGTATCGGAGGTTTTCAATGTTTTGCGCCAAAGGGTAATCGTGAACCCGGATGACTTCTGTAAGCACGCGAAGTGCCTCAGTCAAACGTTTGCAGGCAGCGGTAAAAGAGTCCTCCAAAGTCGCTCGCTCGAGCTGGACATCGACTCTCGCGCCGACGCCGATGTCGCCTAACGTGTCTCTGCCGGCGATGAGCCGGCCGGTATCAAGCCGGCCCAGGCACGCCGAGAGCTCATGCCGGAATCGCTTGGCTCGTTCCGTCAGATGCGTCGAATTCAAAACAAACCGGCAGAACTCTTCTATCACCCGCGCCGCCTCGCGAGCGCGGTTGAAGTTGGCATCGACAATCCTGTAGGCGCCCCGTTCCATACGAGCGTCGATTATATGAGGGATGAGCAGCTTTGAATAGCCAAAACCGGCAGCGCTGACGGGCGCGACTCATTGCCACCCGGCAGGCCCACGCCAGATCCGGCCGCAACAAGATGTTTGTGGGTCGAAATAAATGTGGAGCCGTTCCTCCTCCGGAACGACTCCACACCTTAAGAAACAATCACAAACAAAACCGGCAGAGCCGATTTTGCAGGCTGCAAAAAAATCGGGCGGACATGTCCTCCTCCGAAACACGTTTTTAGGCCGTCCGCCCAATATAATTGCCCGAACAGACCAAATTAGACTTGTATGCAAGCTACATACCAAGCCACGGCACCGTCAGCCCCCAAGAGATGATGATCCTCGTAAACTGCCGTCTCATAGCCCTTTAAGGCGGCATCACCCAACGAAAGCTTCACAAAAGACACCTCTCTTGTTATAAGGGGATGTTGTGTTTTTTCAACACAGCTTGCCTAAATTTACGCCGTAAGTGTTACGCTCACCGCCCTTTTCATAGGGTTACCACGGCAGCTCATGCCCTGTTTACAAGAATCAACGCCGTTGTGCGAAAGATAAACGCCGGGCGACCCTCATGCCGGCTGAACAAGCGTCTTCTACTCGTGATCGTACTTGGCAGACGAGACCCGACCCGTCCAGCGACACTGCCAGCGGTCGTACAGCAATTTCTTGCCGGTCTTCGCCTGGCGAAGGCGCAGAATGGTGCTTTTGCGCCAGCGCGTTATGTCGTCGGCGACTTCCTGCGCCTCTGCCTCCGTTAGCTCGCTCCTCGAAAGTTCGAGCGGGTCGGCTTTCAAATCATAAACGCAAACGGTCTTATCTGTGGGATTATAGATAAACTTGCGATCGCCCCTGACAAACCCGGCGGGCCCTTCCTGCATCCAGCCGCAAAAATACACGTCCCGCTCGCCAACGGAAGTGCGGGCCAGGACATCTTCGCCATCGAAGCCCACAGACTCCGTTGCGAAGCCCAGCAGGCCCAACAACGTCGGCGTCAGATCGACCGAACTGACCGGCTGCGCGATTGTCGTGCCCGGCTCCAGCAGCAAAGGCGCGCGCACGCAAAGTGGAATGCGGAGGGCCTCATCAAAGGCGATTCGTTCGTGGCCCAGCAACCCGTGCTCGCCGAACCCTTCCCCGTGATCGCCCACTACACAGAAGATCGTATCGTCCACGAGGTTCAGGTTCGCTAATTCCACGTCGAGCGCCGCGAGAAACGTGTCCGTGTAGAAAATCGCCTGGCGATATCGCTCCAGGGGTTCGCGCGCCGGCGTACCGAACCAGGCCGGCACCTCATAAGGATCGTGGGTCGCCGAGCAGAGAATCACCAGGAAGAAAGGCTCGTCGGCCGCTTTCAACCATTGGCATACGGGCTCCAGCATGGAGAACTCATCGCAGCCCAGGTAGCCAAGAAAGCTGTTTGGGTCCGCCGAGTCATCTCTGGCCCAGAACTTCTCGAAGCCCAGGTTATACACGAGGCCCGGCCGCGATTCAAAGCTGCCCATCGCCGACTGGAAGAAAGCCGTCCTGTAGCCAAGTGTGTCCCTCAGAATCGTAGCCATGCCGGCATAAGGCCTGGTCGCCGGCACGGCCTCGACAATATCCTGAGACGCCGACGGGAACCGCCCCGTCAGCAGGGCGAACAGCGCCTTTGTCGTATGAGAAAGGCACGAGCGCGCGTTTGAGAATTCCACGCCCTCAGCCGCTACGCCCGCCAGATAAGGCGTCAGGTTGCCCTGTCGGTCTGCAAGGGAGGTGTACTGGTATTGAATGCCCTCCAGAATGACGACAACAACGTTGCGTTTGACGCTCGTGGCTTTGCAGGCGATCGCCGCCTCATCATAAAACGGCATGTTCCGCTTCGGCTCCACCTGCGTCCTGTAGTCGGGCAGGAGCAGGCTCATCACCGCGCGTAGCTGTGAATTATATCGCAATCCGACCGACGCGATATGGGCGGAACCGTGCTTGACCACCACAGACCGGGCGACAAGGGCAACCAAAACGATCGTAAGACAAAGCATTATCCTCGCGACGAAACGCCTGCGATCATACGCAGGCGGCACCGGCTTAGCGAGGGCGAAAAAGAAAAAGGCCAGGGCAATAGCGCTCGGCGCCAGCAGAAGAAAAGCAGCAACCGGCATCGCCGCAAGGTTCACGCCTATCATGCACAAGGCGCTGAGCGGTGAACGCAGCAAGGGCAACAGAACGCGCGGCAGAATCTGTGTCCCGGTTCTAATCAGCCAGCCGGCATTCATGACAGACCATGTACACATGACAGCGGCGACGATCGCAGTCGTCCGAGCTACGGACCGTCGCGGCCAGCGAAAGCAAAGCAATGAAAGAACAACCTCCACTATCAGTAGGAATGAGACATCTGCAAGTATCCAGCCAGAGTACTCTTTGGTAAGGCCGTATCGCCAGGCATGAAAGAACTTGACTGTGAGCGTACAGAATAGTGCACCGACCATGATGATGCTGTGAGCGCGCGGAACGAAAAAACCGAGGCGGCCACGTGGCGGGGCGAGCCGTAGAGTCTGCGAGCCGTGATTTGAACATTGGGAACTCATGGCCTGTGAGAATACAAAAACGTACAGAACATAGCAAGGTTGTTTCTGAAAACGCACGGATTCAGAAAAAGACTGGCCGGGGCTAGTTGAATGCAGAGAGACATTTCTGTGGTTGTCCCGGGGGATAACAATAATTATTATTAGAGGAAACTATAGTATTATTTGTCATATAGCCTATGAAGTTGTTAGCACGTTCACATAGGACCCTCATAACAGGCGGTGTTTCAAATGGTTACGTCAATACGTAGCAGGACCTTTATGTGGAAAGCCTGTTATATTGTCGGTTAGATTCCGGCCTACAGTAAACAGACTGGGCGGGGGGTGTCTCTGGTGCAAGGAGCGACCGGACCTATAACAACTAAACTAACACAGTTGTCAACAGTGGTGTTATCAACCTTGCGGACAATTGTGAACAGGTAGGGATGTGGGCTATATTGGCCCGCGCGTGCACCGGACGCAGGTGCTTGCATATTGAGCCGCACTCTGTATAATGAGCAGTCTAAGTATTCTGAATGGCGTTTTCTTATAGTGGCGGGCAACGATTTGTTCGCGGCGCTATGGGGGCAGGATAGAGGGATACCGGGAAGGAAAAACGTGGAAAACCTCGCACAAGAAGTCATCGTTGGCTTTGATGTCGGAAGCAGCTTCGTGCACTATGTCGTTGTGAGTCGTAGTGCTGATATTGTGTATTCCCCGGGCCCCATCATGCACTTCGCGAACCCCATCGGCGCCGTCAGGGAAGCCTGGCGGGACATCATAGTGAAGGTGGGCGCGGATCGCGTAAGCTGCACGGCGTTAACGGGAAGTGGCGCCGAGTGCTTCCCCAAGGTCATGGAGGGGGTGACGTACGTTTTCGACAGCGTCGCGATCCCAAAGGGCGCCGAGACCGCCAGCCCGCAGGCGCGATACATTTTTCACATAGGCGCGAAAGACTCATACTTCTTCGAGCTAAAACGGGTCGGCGCCAGCAAGATCATCCAGGAGTGGAGAACCGGCACGAAGTGCGGCGGCGGCTCAGGAACGCTGATCGAGAAACAATGCAGAAGGCTTTTCGAGGGCCAGGTGCCTCATCCGGACTTGGGCAACACCGCCGGGATAGAAGATCCACAGGAGAGGGAGAAGATCAGGGTCGAAAACAGGGCGAAGTTGCAGGCCAGACTGGAGGAGATGTACCGCAGGGCAGAAAATGAGGCGGCCAAGTCCACCGAGCCGAGTGAGTTTCTGGCGCGGTGCGGCGTGGTCATTCAATCCGATCTTATTCACAAGCAGAACGAAGGGGCTACCAGGCAGGATAATCTGAACGGACTTTTTCGGACGGTGGCCCGGAATTATAAGATCGACGTTCTCGGCTCAAGGGAGCTGGAGAGCCCCGAAAGGGCCAATGACGCAGTCGCGACGGGCGGTGTGTTTGCGAACGACCTTCTGAGAAGAAACCTCGAAGAGTTCATTGGCATTCCCATCCGCAGGGCCGAGCACTATGGTAATATTGCAGCTATCGGGGCGGCGATGAAGGCCATCGAGCAGAACAACCGTTTTGTGTTCAGTCTCGAACAACTCGACAGAGTTGCAGCCTACGGCAGGGAGAAAAGAAAATATACCCCCGCGCTTTCTGCGTCTCTCGAGAGGGTGCACGAGCAGCACCAGGAGCTGGCCGAGCAGATCGGGCCCGGAACGCAGGTCGTTCTTGGAATAGACGGAGGCAGCACGACAACGAAGGGCGCTCTGGTTGAGCTCAGGACAGGCAGGCTGCTCGACAAGCTTTACATCAAAACGCATGGCAATCCCGAGGAATCTCTCAAGCGCGTCCTCAACTATCTGGGCAGGCACAAGGACAAGGTGGTCGTCAGGGGCGTCGGCGCCACCGGCTCAGCCAGGAAGCTCTACGAGAAGATCCTCATAAGCAAGAAGAAGGCTGACGAGCTGACCGCCAGGTCGGTAGAGATTGCCGACAGGGTGACGGACGAGATTACCTGTCACGCGCTTGGTGTCAAGCATTACGACTCTCAGATTGACACCATCTTCGAAGTGGGCGGTCAGGACATGAAGTTCACGAGCTTCGCCGCCGACGGGACGGTCCGAGAGGCGAAGATGAATTATAGCTGCCAGGCCGGCTCGGGGCAGACGCTTGATAATATGGCCGACGTCATAAATCTCAACGTTGAGGATTCTCTCCAGGAAGCGGCGTTGAAGGCGCAGCGCGTTCCGATCATCGACTCGACCTGCGGCGTCTTCATGGAAATGGATGAGAACAGGCTCATCGCCGAAGGCTTCAGCAAGGAAGAGATTGCCGCTGCAATAGTCAGGGGAACCGCGGCGAGCTATTACTACAAGTTCGTCGGCGGCGCGGCCCACGCAGGCCGCAAGTGCTCGGCCCAGGGCGGACCTCCTTTAGGCAGGGCTTTTCTGGCCGCGATGGCGCAGGTTACAGACAAGCAGATCGAGGCGTATCCTCACAGGGAGATGTTCGGGGCGTGGGGGCAGGCCCTCGATATCATCGAGAACATAAAACGTTGCGAGCGGGAAGGCAGGGAGTGTGAAACTGCGTTCAGGGGCTGGAGCCTGGTGGATATGCCGTTCGCGAAGCACAAGGTCTCGTGCAAAGATCTGTTCAAAGAAAAAACGTGCGGCATGAGAGACTGCCAGCTCGAAGTCTTCTCTATCGAGGACGACGAAATCATCACAGGCGGTTTCTGTCCGAGAGGCAACTCCGAAACCTCGAGACGGCCTAAAACGAACTACGTCGATAAGTACCATAAGATATACGAAAAACATTTCAAGAAGCAGGGTTGCCTGCAGGACGAGCTGGCCTCCGTGCGAGGCAAAACGCAAACCGGGTTCACGGTGGGGATAAAGCGCAGCACCGCGACGCTGGGAGAAAAAGGAATCTGGAGTGCCGCCTTGTTGAGAAAACTGGGATTCTACCCGGTCGTCTCGCCGAGGAGCAACAAGGAGATTGCCGCGCTGGGCGTGGACAGATCCAGAACGGAATTCTGTATCGCTCGAAAGCTGGTGACCGGTCACGCCGAAGTTCTCAACCGGGACCCGAACGTCGAGTATTTGTTCAATCCGAGTTTCATAGAGCAGCGAACGGGAAAGCTCCCCGATCTAAAATACTGTATCTATACGGAATCGGAAGGCTATGTTCTCAATGATGTTCTCTCACTGGACAAGAGCAAGCAGATTAACCCCATCCTGCACTTCGGGGACGTGGACCTGCTCGTGCGCCAGTTGCAGTGCGAATTCGACAGGCTTGGGATCGGCGTGACGGGCAGGCAAATAAAGGCCGCTCTGAAATATGCGGACGAAGCGGAGCACGCGTTCAAGCAGGAGCTCTACGCCGAGGGGGAGAAATTCCTCAAAAGAATCGAGCTTGACAGCGAGAAGGCCTACGTCGGCATCGGCCGGGATTACGTGCTGCTCGATCCGGAAGCCAGCTCGAACTCGGGCAGTATGTTCTCCCAGGTCAGGGGACTCAATTACATCCCGCAGATTTTCCTGGAGCACAGGTTCATGGACGTCCCGCTCGAGGGTGTGGTCGAAAATGAATTCTGGGTCGAAAGCGTTAAAATCCTTAAGGCGGGCTTTTTCGTGGCAGAGCACCCGAACCTGTTTGCGATCCGCATGATGAACTTTGCCTGCGGGCCTGATAGCTTGAAAGTTTATCAGGAAGAGAAGATTCAGCAGGCGGCGGACAAGCCCATGCTCGTCCTGCTGACCGACGCCCAGACCAACAACGCCCCGTTCGTGACCAGGACTGAAGCCCACGAGAGAGTAGTCAATCAGAGCAGGCAAAAGAAGCTCGATCGCACATCCCTGCAAAAACGCGCGAGGGACGAATCTCAGGAAAGAGCGTGGTTGATTCCGTACATGGGCGACGCCAGTTACGTTGGGGCGGCGGGCCTGCGGCATTTCGGCGTGGATAGCGCCGTCCTGCCCACCAATACGCAGAGAGGCTACGAGGCCGCCAGAAAACACATTCACACGGAAGTATGTCACCCTCTCAAAGGCGTGGTCGGCGATGCCATTGGATTTCTCCAGGAGCAGATCGAGGAGAAAGGCGCTGATTACGTCAAGCAGCATTATCTCGTGATGCTGCCGACCACCAGCGGTCCCTGCCGGTTTGGCAAATATACCGAATTGGTCAGGGAGTTCCTGGACCGCGAGGGCCTTCAGGATATCCCGGTGGCAGGCCCCTCTTCGGAAACGGACTATCTCGATATTCCCTTCCCGAGGAAGCTCAGCGCCTCGGACAAAATGAAGATGCAGCGGATGCTGTACAAAGGAATAAAAGGCTCCGACCTTCTGGAAGATATTTTCCTGCGCTTCCATCCCTACGCCGAAGACAAACAGGCCATGGCCCAGTTAAAGCAGGAACGGCTCAGCAAGCTGGAGCGGATTGTCGAAAACGGCGCCGAGACCGCGGCGCTGGTCGCATGGGGCGAAGAAACCGTCTCGCTGTTTAAAGCCTGCAAGCTGCAGGACCATGAGAGGTTCCCTCTCGTGCTGTATATCGGCGAAATCTATATGAGGCAGCACGACCCCTACACGAATTTTGTGATTCGGCAACTGGAAGAAAGAGGCCTTGAGGTCGTCAGGGACCCGGTGACGGACTGGCTGGACTATGTGAACAAAATGAACGTTAGAAACGCCCGGCGGGACCTTGGACTGCGACTGAGAAGCCTTGACGTGGACAAGACGTTAAAGACAGCGGGCAGATACGCCAGGAGTCTGCTGAAATCCAAATACATGACGTCGGTGGAGCACAGGATTGCCGAGCCGTTCCACGAGGTCCTCGACGGCCGGCACGTTCTGCCCAAGCCGATTGAGATCATCGAGACTTTGGAAAAGGCGCACGAATTTCATGGCGATATCGAGGGCGAATCCCCGCTCAGCGCGGGCATTGCCTATCATTTCATGCACGACTTGATGAGGCCCGCAGGGGACGCCTATATTTCGGGAATATTCCACGTAGGTCCTTTCACGTGCATGCAGGAAGGCGTCGCGACCGCCAAGATCGAAGGGATGGCCAAAGAGCTGCGCAAGCGCAAACCCGACCTGGTCTTTCCAATTATTCACGCCTTTTTCGGCGACTCGGCCAGTGCGAACCTCGATTCGGAGATCGCGGTCTTCGCAGAGCAGTGCTATCAGAAAAGGGACGTGCTCAGGCAAAAGCATGGTCACAAGGTCCATGCAAAAGCCAAGACCGGCGGAATCGACATCCGGCCTGTCTCCAAATCCCACCACGCCGCCGAGCCTGTCAAAGAAGTGAAAAGCTGAGAGTTTGTAGTGTGCCCGTAAGGGCATTCTCGGAAATACCGCCTTACGGCGGCACTACGAACGAGCGGCTTGGGCGTGGGCGATCTTGATGACCACGGGGTTGGGCCATTTGGAATTGTTGTAGATGCGCTGGGCGCGCATCGCCTCGATATGGAGCCCTTCTTTGTCCTGTGTCCACGTTGCCTTTGGATTGACCTCGGTTTGGTACTCAAGGACCCTGCCCGACTGCCCGAGTATTTCGATCTGACTTTGTTCCGTCGCGCGGACGCTCTTGAGCGTGAAAGATTTTCGTTCGCCCCTGGGCCAGTCGACCTTCGTGAAGAAGGCATAGACGGTGTCCGCGTCTTTGGCCCTGGTGAACCAGATATCGCTTTCGCGAATAACGTGCCAGGGGCGGATCTCATAGATAGCCTCGCGATTGATGAACAGCCACAGCGCCAGCTCGCGGATTCGCCGCTCCTGCTCGAACGGAATTTCACCGTCAGGCGTCGGGCCGACGTTCAAGAGAAAGTTGCCGCCTTTGGCCCTGATTTCGATGAGCATTTCAATCAGTTCCGTGCCTGATTTGTACTCTTCGTTGGTCGGTTTGTATTGCCACTGGGTGCCGAGCGTGTAGCAGGCCTCCCAGGGCCCGGGCATGGGTTGGTCGGGGGTTTTCTGCTCGGGCGTTTCCATCTGGCCTCGCGTGATGACCAGGTTTGGCTGGAGTTGCCGCGCGAGCTCCTTGAGGCCCGCCGGCTCGCCGTCGATGAATAGCACGTCAATCGGGCCATAGCTGGTCAGCAACTCGCGAAGCTGGGCCTTGTTGTGTGCCATGAGTTCGGGGTTATTTGCGGGCAAAGCTTCGGCACGCCTGCGGCTGATGTCCCGGCCCTGCTTGTACAACACGTGGAAGTCATCGGGCGAGAAATAAAATCCGACGCTGATGCCCTGTCGGCGAAACGCCTGCACGATTTGCCGCGTGATGTCCCGGCCATAAGGCGTGTTCATAATGCTAAAGTCTGTCGTTCTGGTTTTGAACATGCAAAAACCGCTGTGGTGTTTCGTCGTGAAGACGACGTACTTCATGCCCGCCAGTTTGGCCAGGCGTGCCCAATCGTCGGGATCGAACTTCCTCGGGTAGAAGCCGGCGGGAAGCTCGTTGACGAAACGGTCGAGATAGTCGTCTGAGGCGCCGACCATCGAGTGGCTGATCACCGAGCCTAACTGTGAATCCAGGCTCCAGTGAATGAACATACCCAGCGCCTGGTCCATGAACCAGTCTTCGCGTTGCGGCATGTTCGCATGTTGGATTGCATCGAGCCGCGTCTCCAGCGAGGTGGAGGAACAGCCGCTCAGGGATATGAGGGTCGCAGAGACAAACAGCACAATGCGCGAGAGATTCATATTGCGTCCTTTGTGAAAGTCCATTCTGAAGGCGGTTCGAGCGGATACCTCTCACGTCATTTTCTTCAGGAGCGCTTTTCTGGCTGCCACCCGCAGTCGAGCGTTTTCGTAGCGCTGTTTTTCTTCGTCCGTCTCGGGCACGATGGGCGGAACCGGCGTCGGCTTTTTATTCTGGTCCAGGGCCACGAACGTCAGATGCGCCGTCGTGGCGACGACTTTCTCGCCTGTGTAGGGGTCCTCCCGTGTAACTTGGACGCCGACTTCCATCGACGAGCGGCTGACGTAATTTATCGCTGCTCGCAAGACCACGTGGTCGCCGATGCGAATCGGCTCCTTGAAGATAAGCGAATCGATGCCGGCGGTGACGACTTCATTGCCACAGTGCCGCTGGGCCGTCATGGCCGCCACCATGTCGATCCATGCCACGATTACTCCGCCGAAGGCGGTGCCGTGCGGATTGGCTTGGTGAGGCATAATCAGATACCGCGTTTCGACCGCGCTTTCTTTGGGGCTCTTGCCGGTTTCGTTTGTCATGCTTTCCTCAATCCGGCGGCCGCTTTCAGAACTC
>DATKWR010000626.1:0-5033 GCA_035529475.1 Sedimentisphaerales bacterium
GGCCGCTGTGCCCGATATGCCCGGGTAGGCTGATTCCACATAGACGTCGTCTCCAAAGGTCAACGCAGCACCTTGGTATCCGTCCACCCACTGGGCGCCGCCGGCGACGGTGCCATGGTGGCCGTGCCCCGACCAGTCCACCGCCGTTGTGCCCAGGCCTTCGTCCAGCGTCCACAAGACGACTAGGTTGGGATCGGCGGCAACCGGTACAACCGGTATGGTTGTGAAGCTCCAAACGTTGCCCTTGTGCGTCGCAGCGCCGTCAAACTCATCCACCCGCCAATAGTACGCCTTGCCCAGCTCGAGCGGGCTGGCGGGGGTATAGCGGGTCGTTGTATTGAGCAAACCCGCCGTGGCATTGTTGACGTCGTCGAAGTTGTCGCCAAAATAGACATAATGCAGCATTGCACCAAGACCACCCGTCCAGCTCAGGGTCACATTCGCCAGCACAAACTTGCCGCCATCGGCGGGGTCAGGACTGTAAGCCGTCTTGGGAGGAATGGTGAAGCTCCAGATGTCGCCTTTCCACGGGCTGTCCGGGTTGGCGTCGTTGACCTCGTCGATGCGCCAGTAATAGGTCGTGCCCGGTACCAGACCGCCCGGATAGGCAAATCCGGGGAAGCCGGCAAGAAGAGAGGGCGTGCCTACGTTGCCACGAAACGTATCGCCCGTGCCGGCATTCACGTCCTCGAAATTGTCGCCCATATAAACATTGTGCGAGACGGCGGCGTCTCCAGGCATCCAACCCAGAGTAGCCCATGTGTTCTCATACATGGAACCGTCCTGCAAAGATGGTTTTTCCGCCTTAACGAAGGCAGGCAGAATTCCATCGCGGAGACCTGCAATCTGCTCGGGCGTCAATGCCCGATCGTAAATATAGACATCATCCAGAATTCCGTTAAAGAATTTGCTGTCCTTTCTGCCTCCTATTCTCAGAGAGTCGTCGTTCAATATTCCAAACGTCCCGGTCTGGGCGACACTGCCAGCAGACACACCATCAAGGTACAACTCGACGAGGCCGCCTTCCACGATGGAGACTGCGGCGTGGTGCCATTCACCGGCCGTGATCTGAGATGCTGACTGATACAGGCTATAATCCGTACCTTGCGATGTCTGGTGCAGGAATTGTATGGTGTTGCTCTTTATTCTAAATTCGTAGTTGCCCGGGTAGTTAGTTGCTGCAGAACCGCTTGGCTGCTTCGTAACCATATGGTTGGGGGTAACTACGTCGGGTGCTTTCACCCATAGGCAGATGGTAAGTGCATCTTCGATATCCAACGATGGATTATCGCCGACCATTACGATGTCGTCGCTGGCATCAAAACTCAGCGCGCCGCTGCCTATTCTGCCTGCGACCCAGGTTGCGTTACCCAGGATCGTACCGTTGTTGCCCTTGCCAGAAGAGTCGGCCGCAACCGTGCCGGAACCCTCATCAAACGTCCAGTGACCCACCAGCCCGGCTGAGGCACTCTGCGCCACGATCAGGACGGCGGCAAGGGACATGAGGTAAACCAGTTTTCTGCACATGACAGTTCTCCTTCCCAAAAAAGAAAGTTGACTCAAGAACGACCGACAATTATTCTTGCCTTCACACGTTCGAATACCCGTCCAGGAAAACCTTTTCGACTTGGCATCGCCTCCTTTTTTCGATGAACCGACCGTTCATCGATGTGGCAAAAGCTCATTTCCAAAGCATACGACTCCGGTGGTCGTGGCTGATTTGCGAACATCAGGATCGTTGCGTATGCTCGCACGAACCGCCCCTGATAGCCCGAAGATCATCAGCCGCGTCTAACTCAACTTGTACCAGATTCTCCCTATCCATGTCAAGAAGAATTTCGCTGACCGCCGGGCGCGCCTGCACTCCCGACGAGAGGATCGCCGAAAGCGTGTGCGAGCGGGAGCCCGCGAAACGCTAATCGAGGACGACTTGATCCTGATAGGCCGGAACGGTGACTTGCCAACCTGTCTTTTCACTGATGAAATCCGCGAAATGACGGGCGCTTTCCGATTCGCCGTGCACGACGAAGACCCTTTTGGGCGGCTTCTTCAAGCCGCTGAGCCACTCCAAAAGCTCCTCTTTGTCCGCATGGGCGGAGAAGCCGTTTACCCGCGCCACGCGCGCATTGACGGGACACTCCTGGCCAAGAATTCGGACTTGCTTTTCACCGTCCACGATCCGTCTGCCGAGTGTGCCGACCGCCTGATAGCCCACGAACATTATGGTGTTCTGGTGTTTGGTGATGTTGTTGACCAGGTGGTGTTTTATTCTCCCGCCCGTACACATCCCGGAGCCTGCAATAATCATAGCTGTGCCCTTGATATGGTTAATGGCCTTCGATTCCTCGCTTGTTCCGGCCATTTGGAGTCCCGGAAAGTCAAAGGGCGACTTGTTGCGTTTGACAAATTGGGTCATCTCCTCATCGTACAACTCACGGTGCTTCTGAAAAACCTTGGTGATGCGTGAAGCCATCGGGCTATCCAGAAAAACCGGCAATTGCGGTATCGCTTTTTCGAGCAGCAATTCGTTGACATAATACAAAAGCTCCTGCGACCGCTCCAGCGCAAAGCTCGGGACGACAATTTTACCTCGGGCCTCACGACTGGAATTAATGACTTCGCCAATCGTTTTCTTGGTATCTTCGGGTCCTTCATGGACGCGATCGCCATACGTGGATTCAACCAGGACATAGTCGGCCTGTTCGACAATCGAAGGGTCCCGCACAATCGGTCTGTCCGGCCTGCCAATGTCCCCTGAAAATATTACACTTCTTTCTCTTCCATTCTGGCTGACCTTGACTCTGATAATCGACGAGCCGAGAACGTGGCCCGCATCGCAGAAAGTCGTCTCAATGCCCTCAGCAATCTCGATAGGCTGCTTGTATTTCACAGAGGAGAAATGAGGAAAAGTCGCCTCGGCATCCGCCACGGTGTAAAGCGGGACTTCGGGGAACGGGCCCTTTCGCCCTTCGCGTTCGTGCCTCTTGCGTTTGAATTCGGCATCTTCTTCCTGCAGCTTGGCCGAATCCAGCAGAATGATACGAGCGATCTCGGCCGTGGCTTCGGTACAGTATATTTTGCCCCTGAACCCATCCTTGACCAGCTTGGGCAACAAACCACAGTGGTCCAGGTGCGCGTGGGTGAGCAGGACGGCATCTATACTCTCGGGGGGCACAGGCAACCGGTCCCAGTTTCGCGCTCGAAACTGCCGCTCCTGATAGAGCCCGCAGTCCACGAGCAACCTGGTTCCGTTGGCTTGAAGAAGATGCCTCGATCCCGTGACGTTCTGGGCGGCGCCAAGAAACTGCAGTTTTATTTCCATACTTCACCTCATCATTGTACGCGGCGGTCTTCGTATATCTTATTGTACAAAAACGCCCCTGTGAGGTCAAGTGATCAATGCTCAGAATCACAGCACGTGCCGCGCCGGTGGCATTCAGAAGTCCCTGAACGGCTCGCGAGGCCCCGCCTCGGCCATCTGTTTTTCCCACACCGCGAACCGGGACTTGACCATCTTGAGCACATCGGGCTTTTCTTTCGACAGGTCGCGCTGCTCGGCAATGTCACTCGACAGGTCAAACAGTCCCGACGCGCGGGCCGACTCGACCCATTTGTAGTTGCCGACCCGTGCCGCTTTGTCGCCTCGGCGCTGCCAGCACATTTCCGTGCGAAGTGATCGCTGCGTTCCCGTCAGGACGGGTGTCATGTCGAACCCGTCGAGCACGACGCCGCGGCCCGGCCGAGCGCCTGCCGCGCTGCAGAGCATGGGAAATATGTCCATCGAGCTGAGGAACTCGTCGCAGACGGACCCGGCCCCAATGACGCCGGGCCAACGCACAATACACGGTACGCGAAGCCCCCCTTCGAACATCTGCCCCTTGCCGCCTCGCAGCGAACCGTTATCGGCGCCTCCGCTGCCGCCGTTATCGGAAAAGAAGATGACAATCGTATTGTCTGCAAGCCCATTCCGGCTCAGCGTTTCCAGGATTTGGCCAATCGCCTCGTCCATATAGGTCGTGGCCGCCATATAGCGCATGCGCTTCGCCTGCCGCGAGTCCGCGCCCTTCGGGTCGTACTGTCCATAGTGAGCGCGTATGTATTCGAGCGGCGCCTGCACGCCGGGACGCGGACGATCAAGATTGGAAGCGCCGTGCGGTGCGTTGAACGGTATATAACAGAAGAAGGGTTGGTCCTTGTGCTTTTCGATAAACCGTACCGCCTCTCGCCGAAACAGGTCCGTCGCGTAGGTTCCTTTGTCCTCGGTGGTCGGCTCGTTGCCACGTCGCATCGAAGGGATGCCGTAGCGCTCGTGCGTCCAGTAGTCGATGCCGGTATTGGTGAAACCGTAGAACTCGTCGAAGCCCCGCTGGAGGGGAAGAAAGCGATGCAACTGCCCCAGGTCCCACTTGCCGAAGATTCCGCTGACGTAGCCGGCCTTCTTGAGGGCGCGCGGGATGAGCACTTCGCGGGTATCCATCCCACCGACCATCTCCCACGAGACGGCATATTCGTCCTTCGGATAGAGGTAGTCGTAATCGACCAGATCGTTGCGGAACATATCGTACGTGCCGTTGCGTTGGGGGTAGCGGCCCGTCAGAAGACTGCCCCGTGAGGGCGTACAGGCGGGCCAAGTCACGTAAAAGCTCGTCAGCCGGACTCCATCGGCGGCCAGGCGATCGAGGTTGGGCGTCTTGATGTCGGCGCTGCCATAGCAGCCCAAATCAGCGTATCCCTGGTCGTCAGAAACGATAAGCACAATGTTGGGGGGACGTTTGCCCTTAAGGCGTTGAGACATACTCGCACAGCCCGGCACGGCCAGCGCGGCCAGCCCTAACCCAGCAGCTTTCAGATATTCCCGCCGATTCATCATAGCAACTCCTTGTCAAAATGTTCTGCACAGCTCACTTTGTTTCCAGCCTGTATTGAAAGAGATCGTACCCCACTTCTCGGGCCGCCCGGACGATTTCGGGGTAAGGTTTGTCGCAGATGTCAAGAAAACCAATCTGGTAGTTCTCGCCGTCGCCGCGGCCGGT
>DATKWR010000627.1:0-3834 GCA_035529475.1 Sedimentisphaerales bacterium
GATCGAAACGATTTGTATCGCTGGTGTCATTCTTATCCAACAATGCTGGAGGAAATGGGAGAAGGAGGAGTCCGAAGAAGCAGACGGAGCACTAACCGATCATATCTATGAATCGCTTCTAGAGAAACGATATGCCATCACGATAAGACTGGCTGAATATGGGGCTTCCATTGAGCTTACCACTGACCATGACTCACGCATTGTGACAATCAACCATGCAATAGCGCTCAAAGAGCAGGGTGAAGTTGAGGAAATGGAGAGAGTTCTTTCAGAACATGACTGGTCATCATGTGCTACAAAGTTTCGCCTTGCATTGCATGTATTACGCGATGAGGAAGAGGCCACATTCGAACTCCTGCCTAAAGCAATTGCCATAGAGGAGGTTGAACGGCATGCACTTGACGAATGGCCCCTCTTCCGCAGTTTGAGAACAAGTCAGAAGTTCATTGACGTGATTGAATGTCATTTCCCAGCCACCGAGTAGGGGCAGGCTAAGGGACCAGATTACCTACACGACCTGTACGGTCTCGTAGGGACAGCCGACTAGTTATGGTCGGCGGGGCGGTCGCCCACCCCGCCGCCACTCCCGAACCGGACGTGAGACTTTCACCTCATCCGGCTCTTCAGTACGTGGGTCTTTGTCATAGACACCATTTGCCGTGTACGCGGTCGTGGCAGTGGCCGTGGAGCAGCACCAGGTTGGTGAAGCGGTTGTTGTTCCGGTTGCCGTCCTGGTGATGTACTTCCAAGATGTCCTCTGCCGCGCAGCGTAGCCCACACTGGGCACAACGGCCTTTCTGCTGCTTTAACAACCTGACCACCCGTTGCGGTTTCTGCGGGTCTCGGCCCAACCGTTGACTCCAATACAGCCAGTCGCCGTCGTAGGGGCTTTTGTCGCCACTGACCCTTCGCTGCGCTCAGGGCAGGCTCTTGATGTGCCGTGCTATCGGCGTATCTTCGTGGCGGGCCAGGGTGCTCGTCCCGTCGCTGAAAGCGTCTCGCGTGCCCTGGCGTTGCCAGTAACGCTCGAAACGCCAGCCAGGAGACTTGCGCCGGTGGCGATACTGCGCCCATTGGTACAGTTTGCGGTAGACCTGGCTATCTATGCGGGCGAAGGCGCGCTTGGCGACACACGCGCGATAGTACAGCGTCCAGCCGCGGATGATGGGATTGAGGGCCGCGACGAGGGCGGCCTGGGGCGCGCCCCGGTAGTGGCGGATGGCGGTCTCGAAGCCGTGCAGCGCGACGTTGGCGAGCAAGGGGGAGATGATGCCTCCTTGTGGCGTGCCCGCTTCCGGGAACAGGAGTTCGCCCTCGTCCAGGATGCCTGCTGTGAGCCAATCGCGCACCAGGCGAGCGAGCGGCCCGATGGCGTTGAGTTTCTTGAGCAGGGCCTCGTGGGAGATACGGTCGAAGCATTTCTCGATGTCGGCGTCCAGGGCGTACTTGGGCTTGAGGCGGATGAAGTTGAAGCCTGCCCTGAGCCTGCCGAAGGGATGGCTTCGATTGCGTCGTGGGCGGAGCGCCCAGGGCGAAAGCCGTAGGAGTTGGGCTCAAACTGCGCCTCCCATTCCGGCTCTAGCGCCTGTTTGACCAGGGCTTGGCAGGCACGGTCGCGCATCGTGGGGATACCCAAGGGACGCTTTTCCGTCTTGCCCGGCTTGGGTATATAGACCCGTCGAATCCGGTCGGTTGTCCAGCGTGACGGGCGGCGCAAGGTCTTGGCGAGCCCGACCCGTTGTCTGGGCGTGAGCGAAGCCACGCCATCTACACCGGGGGTATGCTTGCCGCGATTGTCTTGTGTCACCTGCCGTACCGCCAGACAGCGGGCCGACCAGGAGCGAAGCAGCAGCCGTTGTAAGTTGTGGGCACGCTTCCAGTCACCACTGCGCGTGGCTTGGTAAATGCGCTTTTGGAGTCGGTGGACGTTGCGCTGGAACTCCTTCCAGGGTAACGCCGCCCAGTCTTCAGTACATCGTTCGACATCTGCCATAAGACACACACTCCGCTGTACCTTTACCATCCCACATACCGGGCTCACGTCAGCGGCCTGCCCTGAGCGAAGCCGAAGGGTATCCCTGACGTTACTCAGGGCCTTTGCTTCTTGAGCCATCCCACCCACCGCTGGCCTGCGGTTGGTTGCCTGCTCAGGTCACCCTGAGAGCCACCGATGGGTTACACCGTTCCGAGTGTCCATTTTGCGTGGTTTTAGGACGGTGCTTTACGCCGGGTCTTCTTCGGAGTGGATACCATACACCAATGTATTGTATGGCCCTAAGACCTTCCCCTTTTGGGGCCTGCCGTCTGCCTGGATGGGCAAGTAGCCGTTTGGCAGGTTCTCCATGACGACGCTTCAACCACACCTTCACTTTCGTTGCCCATAACCACTTACTTGGGGCGTCACCGCTTTCGGCTAGCAGATTATCCCCTTCCTACCCCTGCACTCCGACGTTTGATGACCAGTCTCCTGCCGTAGGGTAGTGCTGTCACTCCTCCACCTGGAGGATAGGGGTTGATGTTTCGCGCAAAACGTGCTATCATCTCACCTATATGGGCACTCAGTTGTCAAGGTTCTTGACGGTCAGCGACCGTCTGTTCCTTGCCGCTCATCCCCCGTCGCTCAATGAGCGGCGGTTTCGAGCGAACGGGCCGCACACATCGTGTGGGGCCGACGCCCACCTTTGCGCTCTAATGAATCGTGCCTTGCCCGCAAAGGTGTCAGTTTTTCAGGCGGGTCTTGCCAGCGGGGGCGGGTGGGCAGTGATAATTCTGTTGATAGGAGAGATACATATGATACCTGTTCCACAGTCTGCCCTTGAACCACTGGCACAATCCTTTGGAACCGTAGCTGCCAGCCTAAGCCGTTTTGGTGGTGGGCAGGAAGAGTCCGATGGCATTGTTTACGCATACCCGTATAAAGATGCACGGCGGTTGTTGAAAATCATGGCCATCCCGATTGAAGATCAGCAAAAAGGGCTGTTTTGCCTGGAGGAACGGTTGCAATTTATGCGCTTCTTAGGCGAGAATGGCGCGCACATTGCGTTCCCTCAGTTCTCGCCGCAGGGCAACTTGTATGAAACTTTCCTCCTTGAGCCATATTTGTGGGTAGGCTACAGTATGGAAATTGCCCCAGGAAAAACCAAGAAAGAGGATACGTGGGACGCAGAATTCTTCCGTAATTGGGGGCAAGCGATTGGAATGTTACATCGCCTGGCCCGACAATATCGCTCCTGGGAAGCTTCTGTGGATCCGGCAAGCGGGGAAGAACTCCTTACCTGGCATGAAGAATGGGCGGGCTTCCATAGTTGGTGCCCGGATGACGAAGTAAAGCTGAAATGGGTTGAGATTAAACAACGGTTAGATGCATTACCAATAACGCGAGAAGTCTTTGGTTTCATCCATAATGACCCGCATATATGGAATCTGTTGGTTGATGGCGATCGTATCACGCTCCTGGATTTTGATGTTGCCAATCATCATTGGTTTATCAATGATATTGCGATTGCGTGCCAGAACATTCTTATTTTCCTATCCGGCGGTATGAGCCGCCCGGTGCATAATCGTGAAAAGTTGCTTGGTTTCCTCAGTTTCTTTATGGAAGGATACGAGCGTGAACACCATTTGTCGTCAGAATGGGTGGACCGCTTGGATCTTTTCATCGCTTACCGGCGCATTTTGTTGTTCACGGTAATGCATGGCTGGATTCAATCGCAACCGGAGCTTCACACTTCATGGAAGCAGATGATCCTATCCCAGCCCGAAGTGATCGGGGCATTTTCTGCGACATCGCGACGCGAGTGAACGGACAGCGACAAGAAAGCGGTCTGAGGTTTA
>DATKWR010000628.1:0-4688 GCA_035529475.1 Sedimentisphaerales bacterium
AAGAAAGGCCAACAAGATGAAAGCAGCGTTGATCGGCCTGCTTCAGTCGGGCAAGAGCACGATTCTGGCGAGCCTGTGCGGCAAAGCGATTCCCGCACTGGGTGCCGCGACGATTGAGGAAGCCATCGTGCCGGTCCCGGACGAGAGATTCGACTGGCTGGCCGCATACTGCAAGCCCAAGAAAACCACCCATGCAACCATCGACTGCCTTGACGTGCCGGGATTCAACTTCACCGACGACCACGGCCGCGCCGCCGCCAGGCGATTCATCAGCCAGATACGAACCGTTGATCTGCTGGTTCTGGTCATCAGGGCCTTCGAGAACCCCGCGGTCCCCCCCTACCGCGATTCGGTGGACCCGCTGCGAGACATGGCGGAGCTGCAAACGGAATTGCTCCTGGCCGACCTGGAGCTGGTCACCACGCGCATCGAAAGACTCGAAAAGCAGATCCATAAACCCACCAAGACACAGGCAAAAGACAAAGCGGAGCTGGCCCTGCAAAAGAAACTCCAGGAAGCCATCGAGGCGGAAAAGCCGATAAGCTCGGCCATCGAGAATGACGCCGAGCGAGAGATAATCAAGTCGCTGGCCTTTCTGACGCTCAAGCCTTACGTGGTGGCCGTCAACGTCGGCGAGGGCAAGTCGGGCGAACAATTCGATTTCTCCGGCCGCATGGACGGCTCCGTACCCGTCGTGGCCATGTGTGCCGAGCTCCAGTACGAGCTGGCGCAATTGGACGCCGCGAGCCGGGCCGAGTTCATGGCCGATCTGGGCATTGCCGAATCGGCGGCGAGCAAATTCGTCAAGAGCTGCTATTCGGCCCTGGGCCTGATCAGCTTCCTGACCATCGGCTCCGACGAGCTGCGCGCCTGGCCCATAAAAAAGGGCACGACGGCGCATGACGCCGCCGGCAAGGTCCATACCGATATCAAGCGGGGTTTCATCAGGGCCGAGACGTTCAGTTTCGACGAGCTCAAAGAGCTTGGCAGTGAGAAGGCCCTCAAGGCCGCCGGCAAAATCCGGCTCGAAGGCAAAGACTACATTGTTCAGGACGGTGACATAATCAATTTCCGATTCAATATTTAGCCTTGCAGAACGTAGAGGCGATAGTCATGAACCGATTCGTGAAGCTATTCGTCCCGGCTCTGGTTGTTCTATGTGCGGCGGTCTTTGTCGCATTCAAGCTGCGTGGCGGGAATCCCGACGCACCCACGTTCTGTCGCTACAAAGTTGTCAACACCTTCCCTCACGACCGGCAAGCCTTTACGCAGGGCCTGGTTTTGGAAGACGGCGTCCTGTTCGAGGGGACGGGGCTGTGCGGACGCTCGCAACTGCGAAAGGTTGCCCTGCTCACCGGCGACGTCCTTCAGCAGCACAATCTGGCCGACGAATTCTTCGGCGAAGGTGTCACCATTTTCGGGGATTGCATCATTCAGTTGACCTTTCAGTCGAACGTTGGGTTCGTCTATGACAAGCGTTCGTTTGAATTGATACGGCAGTTCCACTATCCCACCGAGGGCTGGGGCCTCACGCACGACGGCAAGCAGCTCATTATGAGCGACGGCACCCCGATGCTCTACTTCCTGGACCCTGAGACATTCGAGCAGGTCCACCGAATGATGGTGTTCGACCAGGACAAACCGCTGTGGGGCCTGAATGAGCTGGAATACGTCGAAGGCCGGATTTATGCCAACGTCTGGCCCACCGACCGCATCGTCCAGATCGAACCGGAGACGGGCAAGGTAGTCGGCTGGATAGATATGAAAGGACTACTGAGCCCGCTGGACCGCAACGGTTCTGAGGACGTCCTCAACGGCATCGCCTACGACCCCGCCAACCGGCGGCTGTTCGTGACCGGCAAGTTCTGGTCGAAGCTTTTCGAGATCAAGCTCATTGCCGCCAAGTAATACTGGCAAAAAGCACACCCCTCTGCTATAGTTGGACCTTTGCAAAATTGAAGTTGGGCATATTTTGTGGAGAGATGCATGAAAGCAGTCATGTTGACGGGCCTGCGCCAAATGGAGCTGCGCAACGTGCCGGAGCCGAAGATTGAAAAGGCCACGGACGTTCTACTCAAGATCGAGAGGGTCGGCGTCTGCGGCTCGGACGTGCACTATTACGAAACGGGCCGGATCGGCTCGCAAGTCGTCGAGTACCCCTACATTGCGGGCCACGAATGCGCCGCGACCGTCACGGCGGTCGGTAAATCGGTCACGCGCGTCAAAGCCGGTGACGCCGTCGCGATCGATCCGGCGGTCTCGTGTTACGACTGCGCCCAGTGCAAGCTGGGGCGCGAGAACACGTGTTACAAGCTGCGTTTTCTCGGCACCCCCGGCCAGGGCACCGGCTGCCTGTGCGAGTACCTCGTGATGCCCCAAGAGAGCTGCTATCCCACGAACGGGGCCATCACGCTCGAACAAGCCGTCATGTGCGAACCGTTCTCCATCGGCGTCTATTCGGTCCGGCAGGCGAGAATGCCGAAGCGGGCCAACATCGCCATCCTCGGCGCGGGGCCCATCGGCCTGTGCACCTTCGTCGGCGCAAGAGCCGAGAACGTCGAGACGTGCTACATGACCGAGAAGATCCCGGAGCGCATCGAGGCGGCGCGGGCCGCCGGCGCAACCTGGGTCGGCAATCCCGACGAGCAGGACATTGTCAAAGAAATCCTCGACCAGCAGCCCGACGGCCTCGATGTCGCATTTGAATGTGCGGGCCAGCAGGAAACCGTCGATCAGTGCGTGGAGCTGTTGCGGCCCGGAGGCACCCTGATCCTTACCGGCATTCCGCGCTTTGACAGGGTCTCGCTGGCCATTGACCTGATACGAAGGAAAGAGATCACCATCGTCAACATAAGAAGGCAGAATCAGTGCACTCAGAAAGCAATCGATTTGATCGCTTCGGGCAAGGTCAACGTGGACTTTATGATAACGCACCATTTCGGCCTCGAACAGACGCAGGAGGCCTTCGAGTTGGTGGCGGATTATCGCGACGGCGTGATCAAGGCCATGATTCACCTGTAGCCGTTGCAGAACAGGTACAGTGTTCTTCCTGGAGATCGAAATCGAATGAGCTGGCTCAATTTGGAAGGAAAAGTCGCAATCGTCACCGGCGGTGCCTGCGGAATCGGCAGGGCCTGCTGCGAGGGTCTCGCGGAGGTCGGCGTGAAGGTCGTCGTCGCAGACGTGGATGGCGCCGGCGGCCACAAGGCCGCCGCGAGTTTGAAGGACCGCTTCGGCGGCGAGCACCTTTCGACAACGACCGATGTCACGAGCAAGCAGAGCGTGGACGCCATGGTCAAGGCCGCCCTGGACGCCTTCGGCCAGGTTGACATACTCGTGAACAACGCGGGCATCCTCATTCCGCGTTTGCTCGTTGACCCGGCCGGAAAAGAAGAGTTGACCGAGCCCATCTGGGAAAAAATGGTCGCTATAAACCAGAAGGGGTACTTTCTCTGCGCCCAAGCCGTCGCGCGAGTGATGATCAAATTGGGCAAAGGCGGCGTGATTGTCAACATGACGTCCGAGTCGGGACTCGAAGGCTCGGAAGGGCAAAGCGTCTATGCCGCCACCAAAGCCGCCATCTATTCGCTCACACGCTCGTGGGCGAAGGAATTGGGCAAGCACAACATCAGGGTCGTCGGCATTGCACCGGGGATCGTCGAAGCCACCGCGCTTCGCTCTCCCGAGTACGAGCGAGCCGTCGCGTACACACGAGGAATCAGCGTCGAGGAATTCCGCAAGAAATACGAGCAGGTTTCGATCCCGTTAGGCAGAAGCGGCAAGCTCAGCGAAGTGGCCAACACCGTGTGCTTTCTGGCCTCCGAGCGGGCCGGCTACATCCACGGAACCGTCATCAACGTCTCCGGCGGCAAAAGCAGAGCCTGACCCCCGCCTCAGTAGAACCGGAGAATCCTGGCGCGCAGGGCATCCGGACGCCGAGATACTTATCCCGGCGTCAGCGACCGGCTGCGGGCAGTCTATTTGCCGCCATTGGCCAATCCGAGAGAGCTTGCTTCTGGTGTTTGCTCGTGCTCGTAAACAGGAATGAGCGTGTACTTTCCGTTCTCATCCACCCGGGCCCGGTATCCCATCGGCTTTGCCTCCGGAGTTTCCGGGACGCTTTCCTGGTGTTCCTCCTGGGCTGCAACCGTTCCGCCGGCGGGAGCCGCCTCAAGCCCGTCCAGGAGCCAGTACGTCTCGAACGACGCCATCACCACGATTCGCTCCATGCCCGGCGAGACCTTGTCCGCGTCCAGGCATTCGTATCCCTTCGCCTGCATGCACGAGCGAGTCCGCTGTGCCAGTTGAGATTTCTGCTGCACCCGGGCCTTGTCGATACATTGCAGAAGATCGCGTTTGCACTGTGAGATGCTCGTTCCCGCCTGGTAGAAACAAGGCTTGGAGCATCCTGCAAAAGATACAGCCGAGACAACGATGATGATCGCAAGCATTGAATGTCTCATCTACAGTCCACCTTCTTGAAACCTGTCGATATGTCGCCGCACACAGAGGCCCCTCCCCCGCGATCCTGTACCGCGCGGGCTTGTGAACAGCCGACTATTTATACCCGGAAAAGCTTGAATTGGCCTCCTGCGCGCTTTTCACACCGCTCCTGTGTGATTTAGTCTATCACATTGAAACGCAATGTCAACCCAAAAGAGGAACAAAATCCACCCCGGCCAGCCTGA
>DATKWR010000629.1:0-10795 GCA_035529475.1 Sedimentisphaerales bacterium
ACTGTGTCGTATTTGTGCAGCCACCGGTTCAGATACGACTCGACACAATAGACGCCGGAAGCTGCCAGGCTCTCCTTGTGGCAGGTGTTCAGCAAACAGTGGATGAATCGGCCGCCTTTGCAGTCCTCGCATACGGCGCCCCGCTTGAGCATCAGGTACGAAGGGCAGATGAGCTTGTAATCGTGAAGAGTCATGACCACAGGAATACGCTTTTTCCGGGCGACATCCAGGATCGACGTCGTCAGGCCGCCGTATATGTTGTGCGCGTGCACGATATCGGGTTTGGCGGCTTCCAGAAAACGGCGAAAACATCGAGCGGCCTGACGATCGTACATGATGCTCATGGCCATCGGGATTTTGGCTGCCCCGCGAGTCTCTCGCCAGTCTTTGAATGGCGGGAAGTAATCCGAGTACGGCGAATGCTCATTGCGCGGATGAGCCTGCGCGAACACGGCAACTTGGTGGCCATGCGACTCCAGAAGCCTTTTTTCCTCGAAGAGGACACGCTCGGCCCCGCCTCTGAGATAGTAGTAGTTGCTTGCGATGGCAATGCGCATCATGATTCCCTTACTGTGCTGACACCGCCGGGTGCTCTTGGGTTTTGGTCTGAGCGCTGGCCAGGAAGAATGCGAAAATGCACATGAACAGCAGGTTGTCCATGTTGTTCTCGGTGAAACAGTAGATTGCAAAGGCGACGATGCAATAGCGGTATCGAGGGTCGATTCGACGAAACACGATCAGAAAGAAGATTAGGCTCAGCGCCAGCCCGAGAATCCCCTGTTCCATAAGCACCCTCAAATAGTCGTTGTGCGGCACCTTGTACAACAGTAAGCTCGACGCGCCGACCCCGTAACCGCAGAGCCACTGAAACATATTCGCACGTGCGATGACGTCGATGCACGCGCGCCAATGCGAGATGCGCCAAATCCCGGAACAGTCACTGGTGCCGTATACATCCGACAGCCTCCCGTAATCCAGCTCATGGCCTGAAGCGGCCAGAGGAAATTCCTGCCAAACCAATGAAAGCTGGGTGACCATCCTCTTCGCCAGAGGAACATCCATGTATAGCCGGGCCGGCAGCAGGCATCCCAGGACGATCAGAGCGATGGCCATCAGGACCACGATGAACTTGCTTTGAGACTTGCCAACCGACCTCAAGAACACGAGACACTTGAAAAGCATCGCGCCAAAGTAGGCCAGGAGGGCTCCGCTTGTGCCCGAGAGGATCAAGAACAGGATAATCACTGCATGAAAAAACGCCTTCTTTGCTCTGCCGTCCTTCTGCTCATCAATCAGGAACAAGAGCGTCATCATCGTCAGGCTGAGATTGTTTGCGTTCACGAAGAAACCCGACATTCGCCTGACATCATCCACTTCGCCGACGTCAGGTACGATGAGCGACACGACACCCATGAACAGCAGGGCCAGAACAAAGACCGTGCGAAATGGCGTCGAGTAGATTGGGCGCAGCTCCATGCTGAAGATGAGAATATACAGGATGCAGACGACGGCGTGCTTTAGGAGGTTTTGAAATACGGTATGCGTTGGGTCGCGCAGCGTTGTGAATATCGCCAGCAGCAGAATGCACAGCACCAGCTCAACGGTCTTATCGACGCGCACGGCCATGGTGCTCCTGCACCAGGCGATACAAACGCACAGAAATACTAACATGCCGCCGACGGCAAGCAAGCCTCGTATGTCCAGAAGGTGCGCGGCGATTGAAATCACGCTATACAAAAGAAATCCAAGGCCGGGCAGTCTCCATCCGAGCACCGTTGGCGGTTGCATCAAAGCGGTCGACGCATAGGATCGGTGAATGATCATAGGCAAGAATTTAGAATACAGAATTTAGAATGTAGAATAGCCAAGCGTCGGATGAGGCGACCGCTACTTACGCATTACACACGACGCACAATCCTGCAAACGCCTTGCCGGAGCTGACGAATGCCGCGCCCGGCGAAGCACCAGGGTCTTGAGCAGTCTTTCACGTTCCCGCGGCGTCAGGCTGAAACGCCACGCACTTATACCGGTGAGCCCCGCGGAAACCAGAGCAACCATCGCGACACTGAACCACGATGCAGGCGAATGAAAATACTTCCAACTGCAGATAACAATTATGGCCGGCATACACCCCAGCAGGGCGGGCCACCAGATTCTGACGGCGCTCTCCCGCATCGATATTCTCATCTTCGCGTTGAAGTAAATCGGCAGGATAATGCCGGAAATGAGCACCATCGGCACGCAGTTTGCCCACGCTATTGCGAGCAGCCCCAAGTGGAATACTTTTACACAGACAACGGATGCCGAGACCGAAAGCAGCCCCATCAGTACCGTCAAAAGGCCGAATATTCGGTGGTCCCCCTTGCCAACCAGCACCAGGAAGTTGCTGTACTGCGCTAATCTCAGACCGTGTCCCACCGTCAGAACAGCCAGAATGACGCCCATACTGTTGACCACGTTTGGATCCTGGAATTTCTCGCCGACCCATACATATAAGAACTCCTTGCCCATCACAACGAAGAAGCAGGCCGCCGGGACAATCAACAGCAAGCTGTATTTTTGCATGAGAAGGGATATCTCGCGTACGTGCGAGTGCTCTTGCCTGGCGTCCAGATCGCTTACAGCGGGCTTGATTGCTGTTGTGAAAGCGCGCAGCACCTGCGACAGCAAGAGGATGCCGGCTGCGGCAACAGCAAACTGGCTGACCTCTGCGGTGCCGATGAAGATGGCAATAACCGGTTCTGCGGCCTTCAGAATCAGAAGTCCTCCCATCGTATATAGACACGTATTGACTCCGTAGGCCAGCATTTCTCTGAGGAGTTTGAAGTCAATGCTCTTGAGAGTGATGGAAACATTCGGCAAGAGCTTTCGGGCAAAGATGAACTGCACGATTTTCAAGAGAACTTCACTGCCGCCGAATACAAGGCCAAGAGTGAGCAGGCCATAGCCTTGCTGCAGCAGGACGACCACGAGGATGGTCCGCAGCAGGAGCATCAGAAGCTCGGTGATGTTCAGGACGTCATATCTCTGGAGTCCGCATAGCAGGGCAGCCGACACTTGCAGGGGCATGGCCAGGGCAAACGAAAATCCCACGACCAAAGCAAGCACGCCGGCAGAGCCGGCCATGTCGGGCGCAATTGCAAACCATGCGCCAATATTATCGTACAGCAGCAGCGTCAACAGACCAAGGACAACCGCCAGCGCCGCGAAGAAAAAGAGAGAGGTGCTGACTACGCGCTGGATGGCATTGTCATCGCCCCTGGCCAGATTCATGGGGATGTATCTGTCGATGGAGCTATTCATCCCCATGTCCAGCAATCGCCGATATTGAAAGACGGAGCCAATCAGCACCCATACGCCATATCTGATCTCGCCGAGCTGTGCCAGAAAGAAGCGTATCAGGAAGAAGGCAATCGCGGCGCTGCTGACCAGGGTTACACAATTGAAGATCGTATTGTGGACCAATCGCTTCGGGGTTGTGATGTGCTGTTCACTCATTCGTATAGCTTTGTCCGAGTTGCGGCCGCCGAATTCGGAGCTCTGAAGTATAGAGGCGCCCGGTCGCCTCCGGCACCCTGTGCCCCCCGTCGGTCCGGAGGGAGACTGACAATGTCGTGCTCCTCGATGAGGCGTGTAAAGAGAGCTACTTTTCTGCCTGCGGATTCGAGAGAGCCGTTCCTGTAGAGCTCGATCTTCAAGTAAAGCGATGAGCCGGATCGGCGGTCGCGAACGGGCACATGGACCTGCAAGAGTCCCCCGGGATTAGGGTCAGGAATCTGGCTATTGTGGCGCCAGGTTAATGCACGCGCGGTTCCGTCACGATTGACCAGAGGCAAATCGACCGTCCAAAACTCCATTTTGTCCGCGGCTGTGGAAATGGCCTGCCACCACTGGTCAAACGTCCCCGCTCGGCGAAAATACAGGTCTGCTTCCTCAAAGCTCTTTCGCTCCTCATGCTCTCGGTGGATTATCGTGTGCCGTTTTTGAAAGGCTGCGACGATGTGCCCCGGTCGGATGGACCCCACGACGCGGAATACCAGAAGCAGCAAAAGCAGGATGCAGACAAGCAGGATTAGGGCGTGGCCCGGACGCACAACCATCATGAGCATGCCCAGGCCGGTAGCCGGGAGCGTCACCGCGTAGATTGTGACGACAGCCTGACGCTGCGTAAGACCCAAGTCAATCAATCTGTGGTGGAAATGGCCGCGATCGGCGGAGAATATCGACCGTCGCTCCAGAAAACGGCGCAGCATGGAAAACAAAGTATCGAAGATCGGGATCCCCAACGCCAGAGCCGGCAGCGCAAGACCGACCAGCGCAGAAGATCTTGCCGAGCAGTACACGCCGACCGAGGCAATCGTGAAGCCCAGGAACATGCTGCCACAATCGCCCATGAAAATCCTTGCTGGATTGAAGTTGAACACCAGAAAACCGGTGACGCCGCCGAGCAGGGCGAGCATGAGTACAACCGCCGCAATATTTCCCGCGGAAGCGGCAAATACGGCCATCGCCCCACAGGCTACGGCGCAAATCCCCGCAGCAAGACCATCCAGACCGTCGCTCAGATTCACGGCATTGGTGAGCCCGACGATCCAGAGGATCGTCAGCGGCCAGGAAAACCAGCCAAAGTTCAGCGTCAGAGACTCGGTAACGACGACTGATTGAATGCGCATACCGCCAATACAAACCAGGAGGGCGGCGGCGATTTGCGCGGCGAACTTGGTCTGTGCCCGCAGGCCCCTGGTCTTAACGTCGTCGATCAAGCCGACGGCAAACATGAAGCCGGCGGCTACCAACAGGATGCGCAGTTGTGTGAGCACAGGCGGGCCGACCGTGCCCAGAAGGTTAGAGAACCACAACGCAGCAAAGCTCGCGGTGATCACAGACAGAAAAATAGCCACCCCGCCGATGTGCGAGATGGGTTGCGTGTGCATGTGCCGCGCGCCTGGAATGCGGACGATGCCCAGTCGGCGAGCCACTCGGATCACGACCGGAGTTATAGCCAGTGCCAGCGAGAGAGAGCCCAAGTACACTAACACGTAAATGCCCATAACGACGTCAACCTTAAATGTTCATTAGTCCAAAGGCTCCAAAAGGTCTGCATCAATTTCGACAAGAGCACCTTGCTTCATAATAGTCACCTCAATGACCATGCGGGCTTTGGCACATTTTCTTTCGACTACCACACCTTCAGTATCTCTCATCGGACCGGAAATGATCCTGCAGCGATCACCCACGGCCAAGCCGGGATAGCTGGCAACCACCGCCTTATTCAAGAGAGCGACTTCGATATTTGCCAGATCTTCTACCAGGCGCTCCTGGTCCACGACGTCCACCGTATGGCACAAACGGTTAGTCCTCATGGCCATATACCGGTCTTGTTCGGTGCCGCAGAAAAAGACGTATGAGGTAAACAGCGGCAGCATGACGCGGCGACGGCGCCCCCCCGAAAAGATAGTCTTTTCATACATAGGCAGGAAATAGCCTATGCCGTGGCTGCACAGATCGTGAGCGAAAGCCTTCTCGAATCGCGGGCGGGTGTACGCGAGCCACCACGTGCCGTGAAGTTCAGTCAGGGATTCGACCCCGGGCGCCAAAATCGATGGATTTTCGGATAGACCGAGCATGTACTCTCCTCGCGCGCACTCTGTTCTCGTCGGTGCACCCGACGAAAATCTCTATATCGCTTGCCCTTGTCGTTCGGACCTAACAAGACCGAAGACAATGGGCTTCTTTTTGAACTCGGACGCAGTACCGGAAATTATCCAGCTCCTGCTTCCAACAGACACGACCAATGCGAGGCAAATTTGTCTTCGCCATTACGCATCGAACGCCTACGCAGACTTGGCCTTGCCCGACTGAAGGCATCAACTTTTTCGTTGGTTTTTGAAAAATAGGCTCACGTGCCGTCATAACTGGCTACTGCCGGTTGACTTACGACAGTCCTTTTTTCGGACAAAGTGATCTCTGCAATCCTTTGCAATCCCGAATTGTCCGAACATACAAGGCGCCTGGCGTCTTTTGCTACACCCACAGTCTTTCCGGGAGTGGCTCCTCTATTGTTTTCGCGCAGCCTGGAGCCGTTGGTTCGCTTGTAATAGCCGTTCCCGTGATAACAACCGTAGTGCCCATTGTTTGGCGCATCGTTCACAACGACACCGAAAACGTGTGCGCCGACTCGAACCAGGGCGTCCCGGGCCTGTTGACTGGCCCTGCGGGTCGATTTTTCCGCCCTCAGTACCAGCAGGGTGATCTGACAAATTGAGGCCAAAATCTGCGCATCGGTCACGGGCAGCACGGGAGGGGAATCGACGATGATTCGGTCGTACTGCTTCGTCAGAAGCTTTACGAGCTTCTCAAAACCTGCACTCTGGAGTGTCTCGGACGGATTGTGCACATCCGGTCCGCACGTCAGGAGATCCAAACCGGGAATGCGAGTTGACTTGATGGCCCCTTCGGGGCTTTCATGTCCGGCCAGCACACTGCTTAGTCCTTTATCGTGGTGGTTCAGCCCGAAAATCTTATGTTGCATGGGCCGGCGAAAATCCGCTTCGAGCACAAGGGTCTTCTGTCCGGCCTGGGCCATGGCGATAGCCAGGTTGCTTACCACGGTCGTCTTGCCGTCTCCTGCCTCGGGTGAGGTTACCAGGATGGTCCTTCCCTTTGCTTTGGAGATCCCGAAGAACACCGCCGTACGCATTGTACGATAGCTTTCGGCCCACGCGGACTGCGAATCCAGCTCCACTTTCTGTCCCCGGGCAGCCGCACTTTCTCTTCGTGTCGCCGAAGGAACCGAGCCCACAATCGGCACACCCAGAACAGCGGCGATTTCTTCCACTGAGTGGAGCCGCTGGTCCATCCAATCGCGAACCAGGGCCAAGGCCCCGGCGAGAACCAAACCTGCCAGAAGGGCGATCGCTATGCACCGGGCTTTCGCAGGTATTGATGGCTTATCGGCCGCGACAGCGATTTCGAGCACATTGATGTTCGGGCCGCCCACATCCTCGGTAATGTCGATTTCTTTTATTCGATCATCGAGAATGTCACAGAGCTTCTTGGTTTGCTCCCAGTCTGATTCCAACATCCTGTATTCCGCAAGCTGCCGGTTCAGCTTCAGGGCTTCCTGTCGCTGCGCTTCAAAGTAGGCCGCGATTTGTTGTTCTTTCTCTTTGGCGGCCTCATATTGCTGCTGGGCCGCGGCGAGTTGTGCCTCGGCGAATCTTGTGTACAAAAGTTGAAGTCGATTCTGCACCTGGTTGACCTTTTGTCGAAGGGCGGCGACAGCCGCGTCATCCGGGATTGCTGTCTGGCGCTGATCGCTCAGTTGCAGTTCCAATTGCTCGGACTCGTTTTCGAGCCGTGCCCATTCGATTTCGGCTGGGAGATAACTGCTCTGAGCCCGTTGCCCGTCCACAAAGCGCTTGAGCAAGATCGGCTCGCCCATCATGGCTTTGATGTTCTCGAAGGCAAATTTAGCTTGAACCGCTTGAATCTGGGCCTGAGTCATTTCCGCGGACAGACTCTCCAGCTTGTCCAGGATGACGTTGCCGTTACGATTCTCAAAGGCCAGGGCGATGTTCTCACTCTTGAAATCCATCATGGCCTTGAGTTTCTGGTCGAGTTCCGTGTCCTGCCGGCGTTTTTCATTTTGCAGTATATTCAGGATCTCTCCGGCCGTGCTGCGACTGCTCGCCGCATGATAGGCTCTGTAAGCCTCTACAACAGCATTGACCAGCAGGGCTGCCTGGGCGGGATCGGGAGAATCGGAAGAAACACTGATAATATCGTCTGTTTTGCCCACCGAGACGCGCAGCCCCTTATCCTTCAGCCAGATAATCGGGTTATCAACCTCCTGAAATATCTTCAACTCTCTGATACCGGGCTTCTCGACGGCCGCGGTCAATATGGGGGTGGACGTGAACAGTGTGGCCTGGGTATAGAGGCAATTCTTGGAAGGGGTTGTCAGCCCATCGGCTTCCGTGAGTATCCTGGGGCCGTTCTGCTCGATGTAGAGCTTCGATGTGCTGGTGTACATGGGTGTGGCCACCGTCACATAAATCAGGCCTGCCGCCAGCGCTGCCGCTGTGGTCAGCAGCACCAGCCATCGGTAGCGCCAAAGGACCTCGAAGAGGTCGTTGGGTACGAGCCCGACCGGGGGAGCGATATCGACTTGTGCGCCTATTTGTTTTGCCGTTTTGCTGTGATTAGTTTGGTTTTCCACGTGATTGCCCTCTGGTCGTCTTGATCGAAAAAGTCTTGCTTGCTCCTAATTACTCCATGCGTCGTCCAAGCGATAGTACGCGCCCAGGCTGATCTGCTGAAAGATTCTGTCCAGGAACAGCGCTGTTCGGGTTCGAGGGGTCTGTTCCACATCCACTATGTCGCCGGGCTTTATCGCAGTGAGAGAGGCTTCCGTCAGCTTTGAATTATCGACAATATCGAGTGTCACACTGATACTGGTGCCATCCGGCTTCGAGCGGTAAATTGTTGCGTAGCGCGGCTCGGCCACTTGATTCAGTCCGCCGGCAAAGGCCAGAACCTGCGTCAAGTTATACTGAACATCTGTTGGATAGGGGAAATTCCCCGGTCGGTTGACCAGCCCGATCACCGTCACGAGGGGCTGCGACAGCCGATCGATGACGACTCTGTCCCCATCATGCAGTTCCACATCCACAAAAGGAACGTTGAACCCGTGAATCGGCAGAACCAGCGGCGCAGGCTCCACGTGATCCACCTTCGTTGCCCCCCCGGACGCCTCATTCACTCTTCCGGAAGCTGCATCCCGGCGAAATATCCGGATCATGGCCGCGCCTTCATCAATAATCCCGCCGGCTTCCATAACAAGCCCATCCAGAGACATCTGATCGCTTCGCAGTGAATAGATACCCGGTCTCAGGACCGCCCCTGTGATCGTGACTCTGGACGTACGGTAATCGACAACCCGCGCAAACACGGACGGGCGGGTCACGATGTATTTCGGATAGTACGCTCCAACAACCATCGATTCGATCTGGGCGAGCGTTTTTCCTTCCGCTTCAATGTCGCCCGCTCGGGGAAGCGTGATTGCCCCATTCTCGTTGACCCGGCAGACGTATGGCGGAATCCTGTCTGTCCCGCCGGCCTCCTCCGCCGCGACGGCCCGCAATATGGCCGGCATCGTCAGCTCCAGGGCATCGCCCGGCCCGGCCCGGTATGGTCCTGCTATTCTCGCCTGCTCCAGACGGGCCGTATCGACGGTTGATGTCAGGACGAGGCCGGCCTCCTTGAATTCAGCCAACTCTATGGCAGAAGGAGGATGCGCCTGGTCCCCGCAACCAACGAAGCAAACCAAAGCCGGTACGACTGCAAGGAGATAAAAAACTTTTTGGTTTCCCAAGACACAAGCACGACGCGATTGCGATTTTGTGAAGCTCATTTTAATACCCTTTCACTCCGTGGGCAGAGAGATGATATCCCAGACGGCTTCGTTTTGAGACCCTGCAAGAAAACCTCACGTTACTTGCCGGGAACCAAAGGACATTCACGCTATGGCTCAATCCGTACCTGTACGAGGCTCGAATTCTTTATGTTGGCTCTCGCAAGGCACTTCTGCCGCGGGGATGCAAACACCACTCCGATCCCTAAATACCACTCCTATCTCTAAACTCAAACACCACTCCTGATATCTTCCCGTGCAGGCTCATCAGCCTGCACGGAATGCAGCTCCGTTACCGAAAAGAGCCGCCCTCCAGCAACCCGAGGGCTTTCCCGGCCCTGTCTTCCGGCGGGATAGGCCGTCTTGTAACGACTTGGCCCCAATGTGGCCTGTTCGGAATAGCCGAGCTGATCTTACGCGCAGGCTTGGACGTCATGGAAAAGGTCTTTACGTCGCGGTGGGATTCTTTAGGTCGGAGCGACGCTCGGGAATGGGGGCCATCAGCACCGCCATTCGGTTTTCCGCGGCATAGCGCTGCGGCCACGTGTAGAGCAGGCTCGACAACCGGCGGTGCGTTGACGACAACACCCGCATAACAGACCCTGTGTCGAACTCTTTCTTTCGGCTTCATCCTGTAAGCCATTACCTTCCCCGCGAGTTTCCTTCCGTGCTCGGCCCATGCCGCCACTCATCGAGAACGTCAATTTTTACAAGAGCCCGGTGGGAAGCACTTCTTTCCGGCGCTCAGGCGGCATAGTTGACTACTTGACGTCTTTCTACAACGGCGGAGCTTGAAATTCAATAGGGGCCGTTACATCTTCTGCCGCTTTTTTCTGCGCTACGCATTTTCACGTGAAAATAGGTAGATACTCAAGAAAATGGGCAACTCTTCATTCAAAGAGAAATCTCGCAAGAAGATAGAATCTCACTACTTTCCTGTTAATTGTTGATATTATCGGTCGCTGTTCTGCGGGACGATAATGGTCCCTGTGGTGAGCGGGGTCCGGGCACAGGTTTGGAGGATATCGAGGAGGCAGTTGTGCCCGGTTTGCATGAGATTGTTGAGCAGATCCGGATTTCGGTAGAAGGAACCCCGGAGGAAATCAGCCACCATGAAGACTTCATGTCGGTACGTGACTTGCGGAATTCTCCACAAGAGCAGCACCGATATTGGACAAATCCCATTCTCTCGGGATCGCCGCAATCGAGCATTTTCTGGATGACCTGGTCATAATACTCCGAGTCATAACGTGGATGGGTTTCTTTGAATTGGGCCCAGTGATCACGAAAGATCCTCTTGAAGGTGGTCTTATCAATACCTTCCATGTCTATCCGTGGACAGCCTTGCGGACAACCATAGTGTTTCTGGGACAACCGTTC
>DATKWR010000630.1:0-4674 GCA_035529475.1 Sedimentisphaerales bacterium
CACCGAGGCCGCCCGCAAGGCCGGTGTCGCCACGCAATTAGGCAACTTCGGACACTCCAGCGAGGACATCCGTCTGGCCTGCGAATGGATTTGGGATGGCGCCATCGGCGATGTTCACGACGTATACTCCTGGACCAGCACCGGCGCTCGCCGCTGGACCAATTTCACCGACCGGCCTACGGAAATGCCGCCGGTGCCCGCCGGCTTCGACTGGGAGCGATGGCTCGAACCCGTGCCGCGCCGCCCTTATCACCCGGATTACGCGCCCGTGCGCTGGCGGGCATGGTGGCAGTTTGGGTCGGGAACGATTGGCGATTTTGCGTGCCATCATCTGGATCCGGCCTTCTGGGCGCTAAAACTCGACCAGTGCGACGGCTTTAGCGTCGAGGCCAGCTCCGTTGGAACAACCGCGGAGACCTGCCCGGCGGCCTCGTTGATCTACTTCGATTTCCCCGCCCGCGCGGGGATGCGACCGGTGCGTCTCACCTGGTACGAGGGCGGAGTGATGCCCCCGCGTCCCGCCGAGCTGGAAGAGGGCAGAAGCCTGGGCGAGCACGGCATTCTCTTCGTCGGAACCAAGGGCGCCATATTGGGCGACGGCTGGTCGAAGTCTCCCCGCATCATCCCGGAGACGAAGATGCGGGCCTACCGCAAGCCCCCGAAGACGCTGCCTCGCGTCGCAGGCCACCATCGCGACTGGCTCGATGCGTGCAAGGGCAAGGGTCAGGCCAGCGACTATTTCGGGTATTCCGGCCCGCTCACCGAATTCGTCCTCATGGGCAATGTTGCCATCCGAAGCGGCAAGAAATTGGATTTCGACTGGAAGAACATGAAGGTCACTAACGTTCCTGAATCGAACGAATTCATGAGGCCGGGCTATCGTGAAGGCTGGACCATCTAAAGGGGCAGGGGTCGTAGAGCGATAAGCTCAGAGACGATGCGCTGTGCGCATTCTGCCAGTATGCTATGCCAAAGGCGAATGCGGTTTGTTGGCCGATTCATGTACTCGGCGGAAAAAATCCTTGTCAAATAGCAGATACCAGAGATAATTGAGTTTTTGGAGCAGGCAAGAGATCCCGGCCTGGAATTAGCCAAGAGTCCCGGGATAGACGCAGAATGTGAGGCAGATTAAGAAATCATTTCTTTAGGAGAAGTCAATCATGAGCGAACCAACTTCACAAAACACATCGCGCCGCGACTTTCTGAAGAACACCGGCCGTATCGCCGCGAGCAGCGCCCTCGCAGGAGGCATTGCTTCGCGCATGTATGCCGCCCAGAGCAATACCATCAAGGTGGTCCTGGTCGGCTGCGGCGGCCGCGGCACAGGCGCGGCATCGAACGCGCTGTCGGTCACGAACGGCCCCGTCAAACTCGTGGCCATGGCCGACGTCTTTGAGCAACGCCTTTCCAGTAGTTACGGGAATCTAAAGAAAATGCACGGCGACAAGGTGGACGTACCGGAGGATCGCAAGTTCATCGGTTTCGACGGATACAAAAAGGCGATGGATTGCCTGAGCCCGGGCGACGTCGCTATCTTTGCGACGCCTCCGGCTTTTCGCTGGGTGCATTTCGCCTACGCGATCAGGAAGGGCCTCAATGTCTTCATGGAAAAACCCGTCACCGTGGACGGCCCGACCAGCCGGCGGATGTTAAAGCTCGGCGAAGAGGCCACGGCGAAGAACCTCAAAGTAGGAGTGGGATTGATGTCCCGTCACAGCCGCGCGCTTCAGGAACTGGCTCAGCGAATCCAGGACGGCGAAATCGGCGAGATCATTCTGCAGCGCGGCTATCGGATGCACGGACCGATCGGATTCTTTTCCTCCCTGCCCAAGCCGCCCGGTATCAGCGACCTGCTTTACCAGGTGCAGCGGTTCCACAGTTTCATCTGGGCCAGCGGCGGGTGCTTCAGCGATTTTTACATCCACATCATCGATCATCAATGCTGGATGAAGAATGCCTGGCCGATCAAGGCCCAGGCCCTGGGCGGCCGCCATTATCGACAGAGTCCAGAAGGCATCACTTACGTGGACCAGAATTTCGATACCTATTCAGTGGAGTACACGTTCGCCGACGGAGCTGTGTTCATGATGGATGGACGCTGCATCATGGGCTGCAACGACATTTACTCCAGCTACGCGCACGGCAGCAAAGGCATGGCCATCGTCTCAAAGAGCGGTGACTGTGGGATGCCCTCGAGCACGTACAAGGGCCAGAATCCGAACCGATCAAACTTGCTCTGGGAATCGAAAGTCAGACCGGACGAGCGGGACCCGTATCAAAACGAATGGAACGACCTGGTGGACGCCATCCGTAACGACAAGCCCTACAATGAAACCCAGCCGGGCGTCCAAACCAGCCTCGTGACGAGCATGGGCCGCATGGCCGCGCACACGGGCCAGGAAATCACCTACGACGCTATCCTCAACTGCGACCACGAGATGGCGCCCGGCCTGGATACGTTGACGATGGATTCTCCTGCGCCGCTGCGGGCCAATTCGGAAGGCAGGTACCCGGTCCCCGAGCCCGGTATCGTCAAAGACCGCGAGTACGGAGATTTTGCTTAACAGATAGACAGCACGGGCGATTCACCGAAGACCCGGCGCCCACCAAAGCCGGCGGTCGTCTCTTCGAGGAATCGCCCTTTTTGCGCGCGTCAAAGTCTTCCAAAAACAACTTGAATCAGGATAAGCAAACGGATAGGATATAGCATCGACTTGGCAGGTTGCCTGCAATATCCGGCCCAATGGCGCTAATGAGCGTATGGAGGCCGATTACAACAAAAGAGCCGGTCCGGCAGTAGAAGCTACGGGCTGACAAAGACACCTCGAAAAAGGAGAGACTATGACAGAGTCGAATGAGTCAAGAAAAGAACAAGGTACATCCCGCCGCGAATTCCTGAAGAATACGGGTCGTATCGCCGCCACGGGCGCGCTGGTCACGGGGCTTGCACCTCGCATCTATGCGGGCGAGAACAATACCATCAAGGTGGTCCTGGTCGGCTGTGGCGGCCGCGGCACAGGCGCAGCGGATAACGCGCTGTCGGTAAACAACGGCCCGATTAAACTTGTTGCTCTGGCCGACGTCTTCGAGAACCGCCTGGATCGCAGCTATGAGAATCTGAAGAAAAAGCATGGCGACAAGGTCGATGTGCCAGAAGATCGCAGATTCATCGGTTTCGACGGATACAAGAAGGCGATGGACTGCCTGAGCCGTGGCGACGTGGCTATTTTTGCGACGCCTCCCGCGTTCCGCTGGGTGCATTTCACGTACGCGATTCGCAAGAACCTCAATGTCTTCATGGAGAAGCCCGTTACCGTGGATGGTCCGACCACCCGCAAGATGCTTACACTTGCCGAAGAATCCGTGAAGAAGAATCTGAAGGTGGGCGTGGGGCTGATGATTCGCCATTGCCGGGGCCGGCAGGAGCTGAAACGGCGCATCGAGAACGGCGAGATTGGCGATATTGTCGCTCTGCGGGCCTACCGGATGGCGGGGGCTGCGTCCACGGCCGGACCCAAACCCGACGGCATCAGCGAACTGCTGTATCAGATCCAGAAATTCCACGCCTTCCTGTGGGCCAGCGGCGGCATGTACAGCGACTACTATATCCACCAGATCGACGAGTGTTCGTGGATGAAAGGCGCCTGGCCCACCCAGGCCCATGCCACCGGCGGTCGGCACACCCGCGTCAACTCCCTGGATCAGAACTTTGATAACTACTCAATCCAGTACACCTATCCGGACGGCACCATGCTCTTCTACCACGGCCGGGCGATGAACGGCTGCACGGGTGGATTCGACAGCTATGCCCACGGCTCGAAAGGTGTTGGCGTCATCTCCACGCGAGGGCACTACCCCGGCAAGGTCCGCACGTATAAAGGTCACAACCTCGACAGCGCAAACCTGATTTGGGCGTTCCCGCAGCCGGAGCCAAGTCCATACCAGCTCGAATGGGACGACCTGATCGACGCCATTCGACAGGACAAGCCTTATAACGAGGTCAAACGCGGCGCCGAAGCCAGTCTGGTCAACACGATGGGACGCATGGCTGCTCATACGGGCCAGATTATCAGCTTCGAGCAGGCCCTGAACTGCGAGCACGAATTCGCCCCCAACGTGGACAAGCTCACTATGGATTCGCCTGCGCCGCTGCGTTTGGACTCCGAGGGCAAGTATCCGGTTCCGCAGCCGGGGATTCTCAAGGATCGCGAGTACGGTGAGTCCGTATAGTACTACTCTTTTTATAACCAGGACAAAAGCAAAGTAAGGAGAGAGATTATGGCTCGTTCGGACAGGTCAGGTAGTAAACACGACACAACAAGGCGTGATTTCCTGAAGGCCTCGACTGTGGCAGCTTCGGCGGCTGTATCGGGGTCGTTGATTAGTCAAAGTGTGTTTGCCGCCGGCAGCAGTACCCTGCGCGTCGGCATGATCGGCTGCGGCGGCCGCAACACCGGCGCCGCCGCCCAGGCGCTCACGGCCGATCCCGGCACGCGGCTGGTGGCCATGTGCGATATTTTCATGGATCGCGTTAAGGACAAGCGGCGTATCCTCAAGGAACAGAAGGGCGACCAGGTGGCCGTGGACGATGACCACTGCTTTGCCGGCTTCGAGGGCTACAAGCACGTCATCGAGTCTTCGGACGTGGTTGTGATCGCCAACGCCGCGAAGTTC
>DATKWR010000631.1:0-3810 GCA_035529475.1 Sedimentisphaerales bacterium
TCGGCGGCTATCTCGTCGATGCGCCAGTAGTACGGCCCGCCGGCCCATTCTACGCCTTCCGGAGGCGTATACGACGCCGTGTTCTGACGGCCTCGATATATCCCTGTTGTATCGGATGCCTTGGCGCCGGCGACGGCGTCTCCATCGGTGCCGAAGTAAACGTCGTGTTCAGTCGCTCCCTCTCCGGGCGACCAGCCAAGCGGGACCGCCTCGATCAGGGTGACCAGAGCGCTGTTGGCGGGCTGCGGACTTCCGGGACGACGAGGATCTTCACCCTTGCTGTAGATTCCGACAATCTCATCGGCGGTGAGGGCGCGGTTGAACAGTCTGACGTCGTCCATGATACCCTCGTAGAACCGATCACCCTCGGCAGCATTGCCCAGCCGCATGATCGCGAGATCCTTGACGTTCGTGTTGTGAGGTTCGGAACCCACCTCCACACCGTTCACGTACAACTTGCATCCGCCGGCGAGGTCCCAGGTCGCGGCAACATGAGTCCAGCCCTGGCCGCCAACCTCGGGGCCGTTTATGGTGATGTCGCTTCCGCTGCCGTCCTCTTCGAGGAAGAAGTCCAGCTCGCCCGCGCCCGGATCGTCGATGTTGATGTGGATATCGTTTTCGCCTCCGTAAGCGTCACCGTAGGTTTGGGCGCTTCCGTACCAGAGCATACCTTCATCGTCGCCCTGAGTTGTATTGATCCACATGAGAACGGAACCTGCGCCCGTGGTGACCAATCCCGGCGGCAGTTCGACATAGCCCTGGTAGTCGCCCAGGAACTCAAGCCCCATGTTGAACGTGCTGGAAACCCACCGCACGTTGCCGACAATGGTGCCGTGATTGCCGTGGCCCGACCAGTCAACGACCTTCGTCCCCTTGCCGGCCTCGAACTTCCACCAGCCGACCAGACTGGGATCGGTAATGGATATCTCGGGCAGGGTCGTGAAGCTCCATACCTCGCCTTTGGCCGTGGCCGGCGGATTAAGCTGATCGACCCGCCAGTAGTATGTCTTGTCAGGCTCAAGCGGGCCGGGGGTATAGTCCGCCATCGGCCGGGACATCGGCGCCACGGCGCCACGGTTGACATCCTCGAAGTTATCGCCGAAATATACGGTGTGTAATTTCACGTCCAGGCCCGGACTCCAGTTCAGGGTCAGGTCCGCATCCTGATACACGGCTCCGTCAGCCGGGATGGGGGCATACGCATTCCGCTGTGGAATGCGGAAGCTCCAGACCGCCGCCTCATGTTTGGTCGTGCCGTCGGCCTCAACCTCATCGACCCGCCAATAGTACGTCGTTCCCGGAACGAGACCGTCCGGATATGGGGCCCCGAAAAAGCCGACGATCAGGAAAGCTGACGGCTGGCTGCCGGCGAAAGTATCGGCGGAGCGGTTGTTGACGTCGTCGAAATTCTCACCAAGATACACGTCGTGAGAGGCCGCGTTAGCTCCGGCCGACCATGACAGATTGGCCCACGTGGCCGCAAGCAAGCCGCCATCGGCGGGGACGGGAGCATAAGCATTCAAGACGGCTCCCCGGACACTTTCGGGCGGACCGGGCTCGTTGCCCGATAGGGAAAAATCGCGATTGCTGGTCACAACGATTTTGTCGACAATAAGTCCGTCCTCGCGCACCCAGATATTTAGCGTGTGAGGGCCGGTCGAAGTTACATCGATCCGCGACGGCCCCGGCGCCTGATACCTGCCGTTGTTCCATTCGTAGGCGTTGTTCCAGCCGCTCATTTGGCTGGAAAGTGTTGCGTCGCCGTCCAGCCCTGCATGACACGAGTCATCGCTGCCGCTCTCGCCCCATGCCAGAATCCACACATAGTGAATACCGGTCTTGACAAAGTTGATCTCATAATCCAGACGCTCGCTGTTGGTCGCATAGTTGCTGCTGTGCCCGCCCTGGCCGTTGGGCGCCCACATACCGGCAGTGCCGGTGAAGCCGCCCGTGGGCCCGGTCAGCACCCACGCGTGGCCGCCATTCTGAACGTTGGCGTCGTAATTCTCGGCCTCCACCGATACGATGCCGTCGGGCCCGGGGTCCTGCTGTAAAGGGTCCGCGACCGCTGTGCCCCCAGCCGCCAGGACAAAAATAATTGAAAACAAGTACATGAATTTCTTACACATAGTGACCTCCCTTTCCAAAAGAGTGAAACGGATATGCACAACGACGGAAGATAGAAGACGGAAAACGGAAGTCCGACCTCCGAACTCGGATATACATACACCACCTCCATTACCGACCTGAGTTCACCAACATTTTCGCCCTCAAATCCCAGCTTTCCATACTAATATTAAATCAGAGAGACCGGCAAGTCAAGCATTTTTGCTCGCTCTTGCTCGCTTTTGCTCGCTTTTTTGCGGCTACCGGCCCCTGAATATGCGATGCTTCAGGGTATCGGTTGCTTCACCATGGCCCCTTGTGGTAGAATGACGCAGTCAAACGTGCCGGTCAAAGCGCGGTCCTTTGCCGAAAGAAGAAGGACAGAAGCAATGCGGGAACAAAGAGGGTTCACACTGATAGAACTGCTGGTTGTAATCGCCATTATTGCCCTGTTGTTGGCCATACTTATGCCCGCCCTGCAGCGGGTCAAGAAACAGGCCCGCACCGTTGCGTGCCAGGCGAACTTGCACCAGTGGGCCTTGATCTGGGCGATGTACACCGAAGACAACAATGGGTATTTCCCTATCGAGGTCCTCACGTGGCGGGACCTGGTCGAACAGTACCACAAAGAAAAGGATATCACCCTCTGTCCGACGGCAACGAAGCTCTACAGCGAGGGCGCCCGGCCTCCACTCGGCGCGTGGGAGCAAACCTGGGGGCAAGGCGACAAGGATAGAAGCGGCCGGCCCTTTGCCAGCAGTTACGGTTTGAACCAATGGGTATTGAATGCGCCGACTGTGGTGGGTGGACGAACCCTCGACTATCTCTGGAGGACCCCCAACGTTAGAGGGGCAAGCGAGGTCATGTTTTTTGGGGATTGTGCCATCACCGGCGCGACGCCTCTGGCCACGGACCAGCCCCCGACGTACGATGGGGATTGCGCCAACGTGTGGGGGGCAGGGGGAAGCGCCAACGAAATGAGGCGTTTCTGCATGAATCGGCACAGCGGCCGGCTGAATGGTCTTTTTCTTGATTCGTCTGTGGACGGAGTCGGCCTCAAAGAGCTGTGGACGCTCAAGTGGCATCGCCAGTTCAAGACGACAGGAGCATGGACCCTGGCGGACGGCGTGCGTTCCGAAGACTGGCCGCAATGGATGAGAAGCTTCAAGGACTACTGAATCAGGCGAATCCCTGCGCGAATCGCCCCTTCCTTGCCTTGACAAGGGGTCGCGTGAATTGGGATATCCATGTCACAGCCCGCGTGCTTTAGCGCTTCTCTATCCACTGGGGCCATTGAGGCTCGGTCGGCACAAACGCGCGGTGCCACTTCAATCGCCAGAACTCCTTTAGTCGCACCGGGCGGATGGACCAGTCCATAAAGAGGATGTTGACCTCACCCGTGTGCCGGTTCGTCGCGACCCAGGGCATGATGCCCCCCTGCTCTATCGTGCGCGGAGCCTTCGGGCAGACTCGAATGTCCACGTCTTTGTAGTAGGGAATCAGGGTTATTGACCCGTGGCCCAATCCTCGTCGATGCCCATCAGCAAAGCGATGATCGCGATAACGACCAGCAGTTCTATCAGCGTAAAACCGTGTAGGGGCCTGGGAATAGAGGTATGCTTTGGCCTGCGATCTGTACATTGATGGCCCCTTTTAAGGAATCTATGATGAAAGAATCCAATCCCAGCAAAAGACCAGCCGAAA
>DATKWR010000632.1:0-4457 GCA_035529475.1 Sedimentisphaerales bacterium
GGCGGCTACAACTACCTATGCAAAGAGCTAAACTTGGGCGACCGCTTCACATCCAACGCCTTCGAGGGCATTGGCGTTTTTTCGTCTGGCAGCGCGGGGCGCGACCCGAATGACTATGCGCGGCGGGCGCTTGGGTTGAAATGACATAATGGGAAAATGGATAAGTGTGAAAGGCATAGGAATTCTGCCGGATGGCAGGCGCACGACCACACTGTTTGACGGAACGGTTATAATTCACCCGCTAAGGCCGGAGGAGCCAGAACCGCCGGAAGAGCCAGGGCCGGATATGTCGCGGCGCATTACGCCGCGCAAGGATATGTTGCGGCGAAGATGACCAACTAACCCCACAGGCAAACAATGCCAAGGATAATCACGGATGAGTGAAGACGCTTGGAAATACAAATGGAAATCGCTGATAATTGAGCGCCGGATTGAATTCACCCCGGCCAAAGACCCATCGGCGTGGGTGCAGTGGAAGGGCACAAACGTTTGCGCAGATGTCAATTGCTCGTGTGGTAATAGTTGGCATATTGATGGCGACTTTTATTACTTCGTTCAATGCCCGGAATGCCAGCGCGTCTATGAGATGAACGGGAACATCGAACTGATTGAATTAACGGATGAGCGCGACAAGAAATTCGCGATGGACGAATAGTCCACCCACCGCAACCCCCACCCCACAGGCAAACAATGCCAGGCCGAACTTTAACGGACCTGGATGAAATGTAAATGGCTGAGCAACTGAATTTAGACAACGAACACCCGGACTTCGCAGAGACTTCCGAATCCCGCATCAAATGTCGCGATCTATATGGCGGCAGCGATGTCGTCAAAACGGACAGCAAGAGCGAAACATATCTATACTCGGGCACGGATGAATCCACGGACGATTATGAAATCCGCCGCTTGCGCGCCGTGCTAGACCCGTGGGTCGAGAAGATTATCACAGCGCGCCAGGCATTGCTGTTTAGCAAGCTGCCCGTGCGCGAACTTCCGGCGAAGCTAAAGCCCTATCTAGAAGACGTTGACCGCAAAGGCACAAGCGCGGAAGTGTTTTTTGCCGACACGGCGCGCGAGGCGCAGATTGACGGGATTCATTGGGTTCTGATTGATGCGCCGCCAGCGCCAGAGGGCGGCTACCCCAACAAACTCGCAGAGGACCGTTCTGGGCATCGTCCCTTCTTTCAGCACATCCCGGCGTTATGCGTTCTAGATTGGGAAGTTGATGATGATGGCGCGCTCTTGTGGGCTGTCGTCAAGCAGCAACGTGTCAACAATCGCGGCGAGGACGGCTGGGGCGTGGCCGACGAAGCGATTGACCAGTGGAAGATTTGGACGCGGGGCGAATGGTTTCTTTACGAAGAGTTGGAGCAGCCTGTTGAGGGCAAGAAATATAACATTGTCGACCAAGGCGTTAATTCATCCGGCGTTGTGCCCTTGGTTCCATTCTTTGGCGTACGCAAGACGGATTACAGCGGCTGGCCGGTATGCCGCGCCGTGGCCGACCATATCATACAGATATACAACAAAGACTCCGACCTTGATTGGTTTGAGCGCCTCGTATCACACCCGATTCCCTATTTTATTGGGCCGGATAAGCCGGAGAAGCTTGATACAAGCAAGGGCTTCTTTGTCAAGAGCGCCGATGGCGATGGCAAGATTGAGGTTGGCCTTCTGGAGCCTACCGGCACTGGGTTTGCCTCTATCCGCGAGTCCATCCAGGATTTGCGCTATCGCATCCTGTCAATAGCGCTCGCGCAAGCGAAGAAAGACAGCGGGCAGGTTCAAAGCGGCGACGGGCAGCGCGAGGACCGGAAGATATTCGCGGCCTCGGTCAGAACGGCGGCGCAAGGCTTGGAATCATCCGAGTCTCGTTGCTGGGACATCATGGCTAAATGGTGCAAAGAATCCGGCAAAATCAACATCGAATACAACCGCGATTATGACGACCGGATGATTGATGCCGTAATGCTCGGCGCGATGACCGATCTAGTAATGGCCAATATGCTGCCCTATGAGGATTTTCTCCAAGCGCTAAAAGAGGCTGGATTTGTTCCGCCGTCATTCGATGTCGATGCCGCGATAGCGCACTATGAAGAGAGCCAGGCGCGTTTGCCGGAGCCGATGGCTGTTCCGGCGATAGCGGGGGAAGAGGAAGACGAAGGGGAAGAGGACGAAACGGCTTAGCCAAACCAGGATAACTGGAGGACGAGATGAACGAAAATAAGAACGCATATGTTGTTACGAGGGGCGAGTATTCAGACTATAGGATTCTCGGGGTATTCACCACAGTTGAAGCCGCAAACAAAGCTTGTGAGATGGTGGCAAGGAAATCCGGATATTCCGCAGATGAGACGCGAGTGGAAGTATTCCCGCTGGACGCCGATATGTTCGTTACAGCGTATAGCGTTGTTATAAACATGCAGGGCGAAGAGATTAGTCGCACGCAAAAGCGCGCCTTATCCATAGACGAATGGGACCACAGAGAGCAGGCATTCGGTAGGTTGGCTGGCGGGCAAATCGGCGACGTTTTAGGCCGATCCCCACGCGGCTTCGATGTGGCCGAGAAAATTGCTCGCGACAAACTAGCGCAGATAAACGCGGAAAAGGCGGGTATAGCATAACCCAAGTGTCCCACCCTGACCGGCAGGATAAAACCGGGAGTCGGCGCACTGACGCCGCCAAATACTCAGGCGAATGTGTAGTGGGCTTACGCATTGCCAGAATGCGGAGGTAACAGAAAACAACATGGGAGAATTACTACTCAACGAAGAAGGCAACCTTGTGGATGCGGATGGAAAGGTCTTTGAGATCGACGGCGAACCGGTGAAAGTCGCCAACGCCCAGACTCAGGAACAGACCAACGCCGTCATCAAATCGCGCTTGGCGCGGCAGCAAAAAACCATCGACGACCAAATCAAAACGCTACAAGCCCAAGCGGACAAGACGCCAGCACTGCAAAAAATGATTGATGACCTCGAAGCGCAGCGTGACAAACTTGCGAACGACCTGGAAAAGGCCGAAGCGCAAGCGGAAGAAAAAGTCTCGGCGCAGATAATGGAACTCAAAAAGCGAACTTCAGATGCTGAGGCGGCTCTGAATCTCGAACAAAAGTCCCACGTCAACACCCAGGTCACCAATGCGATTCTCTCCTCGAAGGGAGCGTCTCAGTTCATCGACCCCGCAGGGGACGTTGTGCCGAAGCTCCTGCAATCCCACAAGCGCGAGCCGGTGCTGGATGAATTCGGCAAACCGGTCAAAGGGCAAAGCAAGGACGTTTTCGGCGTGGAAATTCCGCCTGAAGAAGAAGGCGGAGAATATCGCCGTGAAAATGTCTCGCTCGATAAGGCGCTTGAGGTGATCGCGAAAACACGACCGCACTGGGTCGCCCCGACAGATACTAGCGGCTCAGGCGGCGGGAGCTACAAATCGAAAGAAGTGTCGAAAGACATCGATGCCCAAATCGCCGCCGCTGTTGCGAAGGGCGATTGGGCTGAAAGCATACGCCTCAAAGGCACGAAGTCGTATGAGGCGCTGAAGAAATAGGAGCAGAGTTAGATGGCTTCACAAAGTGAACCGATTACGACTACCGATGTCGTCAATTACACCGGCGAGTTGTTCTATATCGGTGCGAAGTACGGTAAATCCCCGCTGCTTTCGATGGCGGGATTGACCGATGGCTACCGGGTTGTTACCGGTAACCAATTTGCCATGGCAAACGCAATCACGGGCAATGCGCCCGCGCAGAATGCGGTCAGTGAAGATGCCTCGATTGCGGCTGTCACCCGAACCAGTTATGCGGCTTCGCAAGGCACGAATTATCCAGAAATTCACAATCTGCAATATGTGATTTCATATGCCGCTGAAGCCCTGAACGGGATGGTCAGCGGCGTTGCCAACGTGCGCGATACGCAGGCTGTTGTCGCCAGTATGCCGACACAGCGCTTGGCGCACATGAAGCAACTGGCTGTTGACCTTGAATTCTCCGCTATGCGCGGAACGGCGCAGGCATGGACCAATGCTGGGACGACTGGCGCAACGGGCGGACTGGCTACGGCTGTTGAGGCCGGGTCGGAAACCGCCGCGTCTGGCGCAACCCTGTCCACTGATTTAATCGACACGGAAGTCGCTCGCATGGCTGCGGCTGGCGCTGAATTCAGTGACATGGTCATTGCCGCCGGCGCTTACCAGCTGCAAAGGCTGGGCCAGCTTTACAGTTTCGCCCCGCAGGACCGCACGGTCGGCGGCGTGAATCTACGGCAAGTTCTTCTGCCGATCATGGGCACCTGCGGCGTCGTGTATGACCCCGTTCTTGCTGATGACGATCTTGTTTTCGTCGATATGGACCACTTCAAACCGTGTTTCGGCATTGTGCCGGGCAAGCCTCCGATTTTCACCGAGACGCTTGCCAAGGTTTCTGGCGGAACGCCCGAGATGCTCTACTGCATTTTCGGGAT
>DATKWR010000633.1:0-11503 GCA_035529475.1 Sedimentisphaerales bacterium
CTCCCAGAGACCGGCCCACAGCGCGAACTGCGCCCCATACTCCGGCGTTCCGGCCGCCCCAACGACAACGATGACGGTCTGGCTTTGAGTGTTGTCTGCTGCGACGGATGGTTGCACAGGCGCAGTGAGGAACAGCGCGCCTGCGAACACTGCCCGGAGTATTTGAGATTTGAGATTTGAAATCTGAAGTATCATCACGGCAATCCCTTCCATCGCCGCAAGGCCCATTCTCCGAGAAAGCACATCAGAACGAAAGCGAAGACCGCCGGCAAGACGCCCCTCAGATCCCAAAGCGGCGTGATTGAAGTCTCGGTGATCGGCGCCTGCCGGCGGGGCAGGGTGCGAGCGAAGCTATCGAGTGCATCAAGCTCGACCATCCGGCCTCCGGTCTGGCGCGCGATTTTTTCAAGCAGCGGGCGGTTCGTTGCGATGGAGCGAAATTCACGTGCTTCAAGAGCGACGGCCCATCCGGTCTGTGCGTCGCCGACCTGCAGCCCATCGGCGTCGCTGACCACGGCCCTCGCAGAATAGCCGCCATTATCACGCGGGATGTACGTCGCCTCGAACAGTCCCGCTTCGTCGAGCACCGGTTCGGTACTGAGCTGCATCATCCGACCGTTCGGATCGGTTACTTCTATAGCCACCGAGACATTGTCCATCGGGGAAAAATCCTTCTGGCGAACGCGAGCCTGGAACACGACCGCCTGATTGACCTGGTCGGGCTTCTGCACGGCCGCCAGCGATATCCGATTGGGCACATCGGCGACCAGCCATCGCACCGTCTGCCGCCAGAACTTGTCCATGTCCTCGTGCAGTTGAGCATCCTTAAGGCCCCATCGCCACAGGTCGCCGACCGTCAGCGCGGCGGAGCGGCCGTTGCCGTATCGTTGGACCGTCAAGGCCGGCCACAACTGCGCCGCCTCGGCGCCCACAGTCGCAACCACCGACGCCCCAGCCTTTATCGAACCGACCTGATTGAGCACGCCAAATGCGGGCATCTCCGAGAGCCGCTTGCGTTCGTCCTGTTCGTTGTCGCGCAGCCGCGCCCAGGGTTGGAGCAGCCCCTCGCGCGTCATATTCAAATGAACCCGGGCGACCGCCTGTGTCTCGGTCGGGTCCAGATGAACCGGCAGCATCCGGCCGATAGGCGTGCGCTGAAACTCCCCCTCTCGAAAGGATTCTTTTCCGCCTAACATCAGGAACCCGCCGCCTCGTTCGGCGACGAACCGACGCAGAAGATCCATCTGGTCGTGCGTGAAGAAGGCGGCTTCGACGTCATCGAGTATGATGGCCTGATAGCGGAACAAGTCTTCGGCGGTCTTTGGAAAGCCGTCGCGCAGCTCGGCCGGGTCTTCGGGGCCGGACGGATACATGCGAACCAGCACGGGCTGGTCGTACTGCTCAGCCTGTTCCGGCTCCTTGGGATCGAATCCGCGATAAAGCGGATTGGTCTGCTCGCCCCTGCGCCCGCGCCAATCGTATTTCGGCTCGCGCCTGGCGACGCGAAGCAGCCCGACGAGCTGCACCTGTTCGTCCTCGGCCAGGGCCCGTCTGAGGAATTTGTATTCCCAGTTCGGCCTGCCGCTTACGTACAGAATCCGGTGAGGCTCGCGGCCACGATCCACAACGAATGTGTATCTGTTGTTCGCCGACGTTGCTTCGGGCTGTACCTGTTGTTCGTCGGAGGACTGATTCGGCGGTACTTCTTCGGCGACGTCAAGGTGATAGAACAGGACGCCCGTCCTGTCGGGACGCAGACGGAAACGAAACGCCTGCTTCTCAACGTCCCGGCTGATGCTGTACGTCTGACGCTCGACGGTTTGACCTGAGCTTTCAGTCAGGGCGAGCGAAACAGTCTTGCCGGCGTAGCCGGACGCCTCGACGTCGGCCTGGATCGTCACCGGGGCATCCTCGAAAGCCGTCTGGCTGACGGAGACATTGGCCAGCGAGATGTCCCTGGGTGGCTGGGCGGAGCCGATAGCGACCGGATACACCGGCGGCACGCCCGACAAATCGTAGAGTTGCTCGCCCGTGTCTGTGGCGTTTCCATCCGTCATCAGAAGCACGCCGGCCAGCGGCCTGCCGTGATAGCGCTGAGCTATAGTCTGCAGGGTCTCACCAATTGCTGATGCCTTGCCGTCGAAGACCAGCTCCGAGAAGTCTGTTGCCCGGCGGAGCTGCGAATCGAATAAATACTGGCGGACCTGGAAACTGCCGGCCAGAGTGGTCAGCCAGTCCGATTGTTCATCCTGCAGGGCCGTTTTGAGAATCTGGCCGCGGCTTTGGCTTGCCCCGCGGTCAAGAACATTCATCCCGCTGCTGTTGTCGGCGACAACCAGAAAGATATTGGCGCCCGACTTGACGCGTTTGCCGCTCCACAGCGGCTCGATCAGACACAGTGCTAGCGCCAATACGCCCAGCAGCCTCAGAAAGAAGGCAATTTTGTGCGCTGCGCCAAGCTCTACGGAGCGCCGGTAGGACCAGAGCAGGACCACCAGGGCCACGACCAGCACCAGCACAGCCGGCCAGTCCCACGGGCTTGAAGGGATAAAGATTGAGCCGAGCGGCATTACTCGTCCCCTCCCAGGTTCTCGTAGTATCGTCGCACGAGCTCGGCGAATCGCCCGGGCACCGGATCGCGGTCGATGGGGACTATCGCCTCATCCGATTGAAGCTGCGCCAGCTCTTCACTAATGCGGTCGCGCAATTCGGTCAGCGGCCTGGTAACTTGCTGCATGACCAGGTCCCACTGAGGCTCCTTCCCATGGCGTGTGAATTCCGCCCGCATCGCGCGGGCACGATCGCGAACTCTCGCGGCCTCATTTCGCAAGTCCGGCTCATTGAGCATCTCCTCGACGTCGCGCAGACGGTCGGACCATTGCCCAAAATTTCTGCCTGTGATTGGGCCGTTCGGATCGAACTGGTCCGGCGGCTGCCATACACTTTGATCACCGCTACTACCCGTCGAGCCTGCTCTTGCGCTTGTGCTGATTCTGCCCCGTCGTCCTGTGTCCGGGCCGGTCCGGCCGTCGGCAAGCTGACGGTTTTGCGTCCCGTCCTGCGGACCGTTGGGGTCGCCGCCTTGTCCGCGACCCGTTCCGGGTCGCGTGCCGCCCTGTTGCTGTTGACTTGCCTGTGCCCTCTCACTCTGGGGGCTGTTGGGATCGCTCCCTTGCCCGCCGCGACTTGCTGACTGAGCATCCGCACGTTGCTGTTCGCCGCCCTGTCCTTGCTGCGAGGCATTCGGATCGCCGCCTGGCTGGCCGGACCGGCCGGCGCGGGCGACCTCCTCATTGACTTGCCTGATCAGATCATCGAGCTGCTGCCGGGCTTGACGCAAGGACTCGGCCTCATCGCCAAGCACGCTCTTGGCGGCTTCTTCGACGCCTTCTCTGAGCTGCTCGATGCCTTTACCCGCCTGACGCTCGATCTCTTGCGCCTGTGGCAGGAAATTGCGTCTGAGCAGCTCGCCGGTGGCCTCAAGTGCCCTGTCAACATTTCCGGTGCTTGTTTCTCGCAGCGTATCGTACAGCTTTCGTGAAAGCAGGGGCTCCGATGTTTCCGCCTGTTCGCTCACGTCCTTCATCTGCTCGACCAGCTCATCGACGCTCTTTCTTTGTTGATCCATCTGATCGGCGAGCTCGCGGCTGGCGCCGGAGTCCGTCAGCGTCTTTTGGTTGGCCCCGATTTGTTGCTCGATGTCCTCGGCGATTTCATTCTGACGCTGGTCAAGCTGCCGGGCCGCTTCGCGCATGTCGCGCATCTGGTCGGTAAACTGACTGGAGGTATTACGCCGGAACTCGTCTCGCATCTGCTCGAGCTCACGCTGCGCCCGCGTGGCGGACGTGATAGCTCGTGAAACCATTTGCTTCTCAAGCTCCTCCGCGGACTGGCGGATTCTCGATCGAGTCTGCCCGAGCTGGTCTCTGGCGTCCGCCATGCGCTGGCGGTTCTCGGGGCTTTCCATCCGCTGCTGGAGCTCATCGACGTCTCGAAGGGCCTCGATTTGCTCTTCACGAAGGCGTTTGAGCTGTCGGCGAATCTCTTCTCTCTCCTGCTCGGTCTGGGCCTGCCGAAGGGCCGCCTCAGCCTCTTTGAGCTTCTCGCTCATCTCGTTCTGCCGCCGCGCCAGCTCGCGAAGCCGGTTGAGGACCTGAAGGTCTTCACGCTGAGCCGACTGCTGCTGCGACTGGGCCAGCCGGTCCGTTTCGTACCGGTTCTGCTGTTGTCGAAGCTCTAACTGCTGTAGTTGTTGTTCGGAGCGGGCCGAGCGCGACGAGCTGCTGGCGCTGGAGCTTCGCCCCATGCCGACTTGTCGCTCGCCGGCCTGCCTCAACTTGAGCAACTCCTGGTAGGCCGACTGTTCCGAGGCCAGCGCCGGCATCAGTTCCGTCGGTGCAGCCGACTCCGCCGCGCCGGACAAATGTTCGAGCGCTGTTTTCATGTGCTCGGCCGCGGCTTGCAGCGCATTGCTTTGCGTCGGGTCTTCCGCCTCACCCAGGGCCGATTGTGCTTTCTGCATCGCGTCGGCCTGCGATTCGCGGACCACGTCGAGGTCCTCTTTGCGGTCCTTCATGTTGCCCGACTGGTCAACCTGCCGCTTGATGTTCCAGGTTGCGCTGATGATTTGCTTCTGCAGGCGGGCAAGCTGCTCGTCCTGCTGGCCACCCTGTTGCTGGCCTTGCTGGTTCTGCTGCTGCTCGCGCTGGTTCTGCGACGACTGATTCTCGCGGAACACCTCGTCGAAGGGGCGAATCTCGGTGAAGTACATGTCACTCGATGTCCTGCGGGTCCGCCCGTTCGGGCCGACGTCATCCGCCCAGAAATAGTACGTCAGCAACTGGTCGGGTTTGGCGTCGAGCTCTTCCAGGGCCAGCACGTGTTTGATCTGCGGTCCCTGGTTCGGGTCGGCGACGGGTCCCAGCAGAAGATCGCTGCTCTCCACCCCGGCAAGGGCATAGCTGATCCCAAATCCAGTCAGGCCGTAATCGTCCGAGACCTTGGCCTCCAGGCTCAGCTCCTCCAGCGCCGAAGCCACAACGTCGCGGTTTGGGAACAGAGGCTTTAACTCAGGCGGCAGGTTCTTATGGACTTCGATTGAAAAACGCGGCGGCACCTCGTTGGTCAATCCCTGAGCGTCGGCGAGTTTAAGCTCATAGCGATGGCTTTGCTCGGCTACCAATGAAGTGACATAGACGTTCGGGTGCTCGGCATCGACCGTCAGGTCCAAAGCCTGTCCTTCTTTGGGAACGAGCTTGGCCGTCGTGACGGCTTTATTTAGAAGGAAAGTGAGGGTGACCTGCGAACCTTCCACGGCGCTGATCTGCCGCGTATCGACGATGACCTTTTCGGGCAGCTTCGTATAGGAAGGATAAACGATCTTCGCGTCCGCCCTGACCAGGTCGGGGTTCTCGTACACGCTGATTCGATACTCCTGCGTCCGCCTGCCCTCATACTCGATATGATAGAACAGGTTTTGGCTGACCTGCTGTATGATACCGCCGAACACGGGGTCCTCAAGATTCTTCGTCAGTTCGATTTTCTGCACCGGTTCACCCTCGGGACCGAAAACCAAACTGACTCCGGACGGCACGCGCTGGGCGAATCGCGCGAGGATGACCACCGGCGATCCCGCCTTGACGCTGGCATCCCCCGGGCTGACGGTGACTTGATAATCCTGCCTGGACAGAACGCGACCATCGACGCCGAAGAGGGATGGAATCGACGGCATCAATTGAGAAAGCACCAGGGCGAGAAACAGCATCGCGACGAATCCGGCAAGCTGCGCCGACCAGAGTTTCACCGATGAGATGCTTCGAAGCCAATCGTGCCCGACCGCGTGCCTGACGGCTTCGCCGATGACCCGTTCCTGCAGGTAACCGAACTGCCCGTCGGGCGATTGTGGCTCCTGCTCCACCGCCGCGAGCAACAAGGCCCGCAGGTCGGGGTGCCGCTTTTCAACGTCCCGTGCGACGGCCCTGTAATCCGGCCCGGCGCGGAGGCAGCGGTACAGCACCACAATCGTCGCCAGCAGCGTCGCTCCACAGAGGCCCCACGTTGCGAACGGCGATCTCCATCCCCAGAGCCAGTCCGCGACGACAAGGCCGATGGCCGCCATCGCTGCGACGAACCAACTGATCGACAATCTGCACGCCACGTGAAAGCGCCTTCGGCGATTCACTATGGGTTGCAACCTTTTGCGAAGAGCTTGCTCGATCATTTTCGTTCCCCTTCATTAAGTCGAAGGTGCCCGAGTTAACCAGCCTGCCAGAGCCATCTCGACGAGTGAGAAGGCCAGCAACAAGGCAAACACCCACCGCCAGAGTTTCTGTTCGGATTCCAATGCAGCAAAGTCCCTGTGACGCTTCAGTCGTTGTTCAGCCTCTGCGTTTTGAGTCCGCTGCGGGCGCTGCGCCGCGGCGATTGAAGGCTGCTTGACAGAGACGCCGAGACTTTCGATATCTTCAACCGGCATCACGGCCGTTTGACATTCCTTCGCAGAGAGATTGACCGCGAAGAGCCGGCTTCCGCCAGGTGAATCGATGCGATAGATTCCAGGCAGGTCGGTCTGGGTGAAGGCTCTCCGGTTTTCATCCAGCGGGACCATGGTACCGTCGGGCCTGCGAACTTGCAACTGCGCCGGGCCTGTTTGTAGTGACGCCGTAAGGCGTTCGTTCGAATATGCCCTTACGGGCACACTACGAACAGGCACAGGCTCGCCCACGAAATACTGCGAGCGCTGTCCGAGCAGGGCGCCGCCGTAATCGAGGATTGAGTACAGCAGCGGGACGAATTTGGACGACAGCGCAAACTGGCTGTCCGGCGGGTGCCAGCCGGAGGTTAGAACAAGCAGCGATCCGCTGCCGACGTTCAGCTCGAACAGCGCTGGGTCGCCACTATCGAAAGAGGCCAGCACTCTGGCCTTGGCTGCGTCGGGCACGTTTATGCGCCGGTGTTTCCAGAAGTGAATTTGAGTAAAGTCTGCGAACCGAGGCTCTGAGAAAATCGCGAGCAGGGGATGCTCGAAGTTTATCTGGCCGAGCATGGCGTATTTCTCCACGTCGGCTTCCTGCGACTCAACGCCTTCAATGCCTGCGAGGTTCGCGATAGTCGTCGCAGCGTCTGGCCCGTCAGCGGGCCGCAGTACCAAAAGAACCGTCCCGCCTGACTCGATGTAGCGGCGCAAAGCAGCGCCTCGCTGCGAATTGACAGCGTCGGTGACGATAATCAGGTGGGCACTGGTAACGTTCTGCTGTGAGACGGCCCCCGGCGTGCGGACAACAAGATTTGGATCGATGCCGCCGGCGGTTCCAAACGCGCGCCGGGCGTAGTAAAGCATATCGCGCGGATCGTTCGGGTCGTCATCGCCAATGAACAAAATATTGACCTTCTGCGCAACGTCCGGGGCCAGGTAGAAGGTATTGTCGAAGTCCTGTTCATCGCCCGTAAGAACAAGCCTCTGGCCGGCCGCCGCAACTTTCGGCGACGGGATGCGTACGACGCTGCTGTGACCCGCCGGGGCATAGACTTCTATCGCCTGGTCCGAAGGCGATGTGTATCCTGCGTCGGCCCAATGCAGACTGAATCGCTCCAGGGTGGCGGCGGGGGAGTTGGTGATGCGAACGTGCGATAAGCCCCGGCCATCGGGACCGAGCGGATCATCGCCCTGCGCCACGATTTGAACCGTGGCATTGTTCATGCTCCTGGCGGGGATCAGCTTGACCGTCAGCTCGGTATGCTCCGGCCATTCATAAGCGCGCAGCGCGTCGAGACTGCTGCCTTGTTGCAGATCGCTGATAAGCACGACCTCGTGCGTCCACGTGTGCTGCTGCCCATCGCCGGCCTCATCGTCCTGGATAGCCTCTGCGGCGGTGACCAGCGCGTTTCCGGCGTCGGTAAGGGCCCAGCCCGGCGATAATTTCGATATCTGTTCGGCGACGATTGAACCCCGGCGGGTTGGGTCCAGCGTCTCCCACTGCTCGAATCCCACCAACGTCCGCGTGCCCTGGTCGAAGCTCATGACGCACACTCGGTCGGCAGGGTTCAGGCCCTGTAACACCGAGCGAGCCTCGTTCACAGCCTGGCTCCACATCCCGGCGCGCCGCATGGACGCACTGGTATCGACCAGCAGGGCGATCCGCCGGGCGCGGGCGACCCGATCCTGCTCGGTGGGCTTCGGCAGGAAGGGCCTCGCAAAGGCAAATGCGAGCAGGCACACAATGACGCACCGCAGGATCAGCAGCAGCAGATTTTCCAGCCGGCTGCGGCTCTTGAATCGAGGCATTGTGGTACGCAGGAACATCAGCGAGCTGAACGTCACCCGCTTGCGCGTCTGGCGGCGAATCAGGTGCAGAATGACCGGTATGCCGATCGCTGCGATACCTGCCAAAAATAACGGGTACAGAAAGCTCATACCATTCTCCCGAGCTTCGGAGCCGCTCTGTGCCTGACCAGCTTTCTGCGGCGCATCCGGTCGTGCAGAAAATCAAGCAACGCCAAATCGAAAGCCCGGTCCGTAGGGAACAAATGATAGTCAATGCCGAGGCTCCGGCACGTGGACTCGGCTTTGGCCAAATGGTTCTCCAGCATTCCTTTATATGACGCGCGAGCATCCACCGGGTCGATGTACATGTTGCGCCCGGTTTCCACGTCCATAAATAGCGCCGGCGCGTCGAAATCAAAGTTCAGCTCGGCCGAATCCAGCACGTGGAATAAAACGACGTCGTGTCCTCCGGCACAGAGGTAACCCAAATCCGCATCGAGCCGGTCGATCGACGTGAGCATATCGGAAACCAGCACAATCAGGCCGCGTTTATTCAGCATCTGGGCGATTCCCTGCAGAGGCGGTCCCAGATCGGTGGTGCGGCCCTGCGGGTCGGCCTCCAGGCCCAGCATCAGGCGACGCAGATATCCCGGCCGGTTGCGGGGCGGCATATACTGCCTGATCTGGTCGTCGAACGTGGCCAGGCCGACGGCGTCACCCTGTGTGAAGAGGAAGTACGCCAGCGTCGCGGCCAGCGTGCCGGCGTACTGCGCCTTGGTATAGCCCGCGGAGCCGTAGCCCATCGACCGGCTGTGGTCGATGAGCAGGTGACAGCGCAGGTTCGTTTCGTCCTCGAACTTCTTGATGTAATATCGGTCGCTGCGAGCGTAGAGCCGCCAGTCGATGTAGCGCGGGTCGTCACCCAGGGTGTATTGGCGATACTCGGTAAACTCCACCGAGAAGCCATGATAAGGGCTGCGGTGAATTCCCTTCCAGAACCCCTCGACGATGACCTTGGCGCGCAGCTCCATGGATTTGATCCTCATCAACGAGACCGGATCGATCATCCCGCCGGTTTTGCCGGGGGCCGCCCCCTGGCCGGATTGCGCTGCTTTGGCTGTCATTGTGCTAACTTTCTTTAACCGATTTGAGCAGTCGCTCGACAAGATTCGTAACGGTCGCGCCTTCGGCCTCGGCGCGGTAGTTGACCAGTACGCGATGGCGAAGCACGGGCAGGCTCAGCGCCCGTATGTCCTCGAAATTCACGTGGGACCGGCCGCGAAGCAGCGCTCGCGCCTTGGCCCCAAGAACCATGTATTGTGAGGCGCGCAGCCCCGCTCCCCATGTGACCCACTCGTTAATAAAATCCAATGAATTCGTCGGGCTTGGCCGCGATGCCGCGGCAAGCCTCACCGCGTAACGCACCACGTCCTCGGCAATGGGCACTTTGCGTACCGCGTCACGAAACCGCAGCAAATCCTCGCCCGAGAAAATCTGCTCGATGGGTTCCGGCTCCGTCGTCGTGGTCTGACGAACGACCGCCACCTCATCATCCTCCGAAAGGTAGTCAATCCAGATATTGAACATGAACCGGTCGAGCTGCGCCTCGGGCAGCGGATACGTGCCTTCCATCTCGATGGGGTTCTGCGTAGCGAACACGAAAAACGGCTCGCTGAGCGTGTAGCAGATGCCCGCGGTGGTGACATGGTGCTCCTGCATCGCTTCGAGCAGCGCCGCCTGCGTCTTGGGCGGGGTCCGGTTGATCTCGTCGGCCAGAATCATGTTGGCAAAGATCGGGCCTTCGACGAATATCATCTTTCGTCCTTCGGCGGTTTGCTGAAGGATTTCGGTGCCGGTGATGTCCGCCGGCATAAGGTCCGGCGTAAATTGAATGCGTTGAAACTTCAGATTGAACAGTTGGGCCAGCGATTTGACCAGCAGCGTTTTGGCCAGCCCCGGCGCGCCGGTAATCAGGCCATGCCCGCCGCACAACACCGCGATAAGAAGATGCTCGATGACATCTTTCTGGCCGATAATCACTTTCGAGAGCTCGGCCCCGATACGTTCCTGTGCTCCGGCAATCTGCTCGACCGCCCATCGTTCAAATTCGTAGGTTTTTGTCGCCAAGATGATTTCCCTTTTCTGTTGTAAGGTCCTCTGGACCGCCTCAGTGTGTCATCGCGTAGAACACGATATTGATTCCCATCGGATAGGCTTTCTTTTCAGAAAACTCTCGGAAATACCACTCATCCTCGCCCTCTCGTTCCCAGCCGTCCCCCAGGTCGGTGTTGTGGCAGATGATCGCCATCATCCGGCCCTTGTCGTCATAGAGGGCCTTGAAGTGGGGAGTGCTCGTGTCGGAATTGCGCGGCTCCCACGTGATTCCGTAAGAGCGTCCGGCCCAGGCGGCGTTAATGCTGGGAATCTGCGGTTTCTCCTTGAGGTCGAACACCGCATGAAAAATCGGGTGGCTCAGCGGAAGCTCGATAGGCTCGCGCTCGGGAAACACCCGCTTGATTTCGTAGTAGAAGTTGTCCCACTCATCTTCGCCCCAGAAATCATCGACCATCAGAAAACCGCCGTTCAGCAGATAACGGCGCAGGTTCTTAACCTCATCATCGTCGAAAACGAGCCGCCCCGGTTCGAGCAAGTAAATGAAGGGGTAGTCGAGGAGTTCCGGGTCCGTTAATTCGAGCACCACCCCGTCCGGGTCCACTTCCATCGACGTCAGTTGGTGAAGGCGAAACGAGAAATTGAGGTCGCTGTCGGGGTAGTCCGTCGCCCAGTCGCCGCCGCCGCGACCATAGCCGCGACCGCCATACCCTGACGAATACCGGATTCGCACGAACGTAAAGACGTCGCGAGAAAAGTTCTTGTCGGGCGTCCAGTCGGGCACGCCCCTTCGCTCGGAGTATCCCCGCTCGCGGTATCTCTGCGCGAAGACCCCGGCTGTCCCCAGACATGCCGCGACGCACAGTATGATGATGAAACGGGTTGATGTTCTCACGAGTCATTCTCCGGTACCGGTAGTGAGCTGTTTTCTTCGTTAGATTTCGGTTCGGCTGCTTCCCGGGTCTGACTGACGATCTTCAGCAACAAACGGTGCGCCTCACGGAAGCGGGGCGCCTCGGCCAGTGCCAACAGCACGTGCCTTTTTGCCTCGGCCGGGTCTTTGTGCTCCAGCAATCGGGCCAGGCGGTAATGAATATCCGCCGGGTCTGCGGGATCCAGCAGCAGCAA
>DATKWR010000634.1:0-7199 GCA_035529475.1 Sedimentisphaerales bacterium
TTTCAATGGTGTGAATATTCGCCATTCCGCCCTTTTCGCCCCCCAAACCGCCTCAAAACGCCCATTTCTGGGGTGAAGATGTTTCTTGCCGTTGCGTAAGTTCTTGCTACGCGCGGACTTGCGAAGAGCGCAAATGGCTCAAGCTTCAATTTTCCTGGCCCCCCCAGTTTCCAACTCGCCCATTTCGATACCCAAGGACAGGCACCATTTTATGACTTGCATCCCACTCCCATCAGTGGTAAGCTTGCAGCTATGGCAACGTTGGTGTACAGCCTCGTCAGCAAGCTGGAAGCGCTCTGGGGCGTCGGCTGCGCGCCGCACCCGGCGGGCAGCGTAACGCGGGGTTAACGGCATAAGAACATGGTCAAGCCCCAGCGGGGCGGCTCTCGTGGGAATTGATGAAGAGCCGCCCCTGACAGGGCTTGCAGGGGTTTTGGCGACGCTTACCCAGGGCTCCCTTCGGTCGCCCTGGGCTAGAAATTGAGCCGCCCCATCCGGGGCTTGAAAGCGGGTGACGCAAGAACAGGCTCGTCCTTCAAAGCGACAAATAGATGCTATGCCTATGTGCGCGAAAGCCCACAACATTCATACAAACCCTTGCCTCGCCACCTCACGGAACTTGACATCCGAAGCAGAGCGTGCTATACTGCACATGTACTTCAGCGGCAGGGCCAAGTAGCCCGAAGGTATCGATTCATTTTGATGATTGCGGCAAGTGGCGTAGATTGGGGAACTGCCGACACCTTCTGCGAACTAAAGACCGCAGCCTGAGACATCTGAAGGAGAAGAGAATCATGAAAGAAGCCGAGAACGCAGGTGGTTTGGAACGACTGAAGTGGCAACGGGCCGAAGCAGACAATGATTTCGACCTCGCTCTATACGACGCTGCGATAAGCGATGCCAAACAGCAACGCCTGCTGGCTCTGCTTACGGATGTAATTGACAGCGATGGGCATGGGATTGGCTTTAATAAGAAGGCAGCGGCACAGCTTGAAGAGTTCTTCAACAACCCGCACGACACCCTTCCTGCTACAGCTTACGCCCTGCTCAGTAACTGGTTCGCGGGCGGTGCCGCCTTCAGCAAGACGCCTCGCGCACGGGCAGCGGAGAAGCTCTGGCAGGAAATGGGCTTTGTGCATCTGCAGAACCGATTAACGGACCCTCATGCAGATAGCAAGATATTGCCCTATCGATTTAATCCTTGGTGGACGAGGCAGATGGCCGTTCAAGACCAGGAAATGTAGTTTCCTTGATCGACCAGCAGCGTTTCGCATCCGGCCTCAGCGATAGCGCCTGTTTTCGCCACCACCCGTTCGATGGTCAAGAAGCTATCTCAAAACCACAGAAGAGGGCGGACAAAGCCCGCCGGAGACGGCGTGCGGACCGCCCCTACGAAGACGCCGAGCGGTTTTGAGATACTCTCTTAAGTAGCCCGTTTGGGCGGCAGGTGAAACCATTCCCTTTTTGCAAAGGGAAACGGACCCTTCTGAAGATTTCCCTGCTCTATCTGGCGTCTGGACTCCTGAAGAATGTCAGGCGGCAAACGGTCTGCCTGTACGATGTTGATGTTCGGCAGCCCAAGACGATAGGCATCCTTGATTACATGTGCAAATGCCTCTTGGTGGCGGCCTTTTCTGTATTCTGGTGTATGGTGCAGTGGCATTCCAGTCTTTGCATCGAAACGTCGAAGCGAACACGCCTCTCCTCTAGATATACAACGCAGAATCTCTCCTTCCACAGTCACAGGTGGCGGCGGCGGCGGAGGGGGAGGAGGAGGAGGAGGCGCGACCTTGTCAGTGTATTCAGTGATAGCGCTATCGTTTACCAGCTTGAAGCGAACAATATCGTTGGAAACAAAGGCATAGGCAACCTTGACATTGCTGCGTTCCTGCAGAACACACTCTTCGAGTTGTTCTCGGTTGTTTCCGGGAAACCGTTCACGCACAAGATGGACGACATATCCTTTGATTCCCGTGCTGTCTGCAAGTTTCTCGCAGTCAGACTTGAGATGATAAGAATCGGCATTGAAGCCAATTTCGATGGCGATGGCCGGCGTTATCCTGCCGGAGCCAAAATCTCCTGCCATCTTGGCGCTCAACTCATCGGGGGAAACTACACAGAAATCAAAGTTTCCTCTGTTAACGCCATTCTTCGCTTTGTGCAGGGTAGGCCATTCTTTATGTATGCACTGCGTAGGCTGGCCATCTGACAGCGGATAAAATGACGATAGTATTTGATGATTGGCCAGCAAGCGATACAGTTCACAATGGATTGATTGTTCAACTCGGTGCAGATACGGCGCCTGCATGAAGTCGGTAATCAGGTTGTCAATGCTTTCTTCAACGGCGAGTACCGCTTTGTCCGTCCAGCTAGTCAATTTCATGGCGTTCCCCTATTCTGTACGCGCAACCACGAGTCCGCATCCCGCGCAACTTTTCGCGCTTGCCACGGGCAATTCTGCTGCACCGCCTTCATCACGTCAGCAGCAGTATATCACGGGCTTGCGCAAGTGTCAAGCTCTTTTTCGGAATTTTCTCGCGATAGCCGTGCTAACCACAGACACTTACGGACATGCAAGGGCGTCCACATGGCTCTTGCTTCTGCGATGCCGTGCCTGTTTCTGCCTTCCCCCCTCACGGCAAAAACTTATTCGGATTTGCCAGCTTCTCCGGCAGGTAGGTTTCCAGCACGTAGTTGAGGCCGTGGGCGGCGAATGCCTGCTGTTCTGCGCGCTTGCCCATCTTGATCATCTGCTTGAGGGCCGACTGCCACTGCTTGTAGTGCTGGATGAACGGGTCGTTCTTGAGGGCGTCTTCCGCGCGCTTGACGTCCACGTCCTTCAGCGGGTGCGTGGGCAGGTCGTAGTCGAGCACGTCCTGCGGGGTGACGCCCAGGAACGTGGCGTTTGGCACGCAGAAATATTTGTTGACGTGTGCGGCGTTGCCCGAGCCGACCTTCAGCGTGCGGTAGATGTTGCAGATGCCGTAGGGGTCGCCGTCGACGAATGCGTATACGGGCAGGTTCTTGACTTCCGACAGCCGCCTGATGAACCGCCGTGTGGCGCGCGTGGGCACGCCGCCCATCGAGATCAGGATGCAGTTGGTTTTTTTCCAGAAGCTGTGCTTGACGAGCCGCTGGAACATGCCGGCTGTTTCGATGGCGAGAATGAACGTGGCGTCGGTCTCGAACTCGAGGTCTTCCACGCGAATGGGTATCGAGTATGCGCCGGAGCCGAACTTCGTGCAGTCGATGCGGAGCCTGTCGCCCGTGTCGGGATCGGCATCTATGACTACAAGCTGCCCGGCCACCTCGCCGCCCTTCTCCTCGGGTATGAAGCCGAGCTGCTCGCGGTTGACGTAGAACATCGCCTCGATGTCGTCCATCACCGTGTCCGACTCGGGCTGCTCGTCGAAGCGGGCTTCTTCCCAGTTTTTCGAGATGTAGTAGACTTCCCTCTTGGTGGCGAAGTCGTCGCTTTCAACCAGTTTCTTGCTCTCGGCCATCATCCGCAGGGCCTGTGCGAACGATTTCACGGTGTTGTAAGTCAGCGTGCGCACCTTCTTGCCGGCGCCGATCTCGAAGAAGCCGGATTTCGGGCTGTAGCGAACGTTGTTGAGCGCGCGGATCGGGAAGCTCAGCGACGGCTTCTGCCCGGCGATGATCTTCGTGTAGACCTTGTCGGCGGTATCTTTGATCTTTTCAGGCACGTCAACGAGCGGGCCGTTTGAATCTGCTGTGGTCATTTATGTTTCTCCCGTCTGGTTCGGGTGTGGGCGTTTCAGGGTGTGGAGGCGGCTCAGGCTTTCCTGCTGCTCTTTTCTTGCTTACTACGGCGTTCTACCTTACGTCCCAGCGGCTTGCTCTTGTTCGAGCTTTTTCTATAACTGTCCGTTTCGCTTTCCTTGATCATCACGTCTGCTGATTGTGCAGAGTCCTGCCGACAATCAACCTGCTCGTATAGTACGAAGCCGGAATTTTCTACTAAGCTGGTTTCCTCGATCTCACTTGTGAGCCTGCCGACAGCAGTCTCAATTGCAATATCTGACTGGTCGATCCCGATCCATGTACGATGACGCCGTTCTGCGGCGAGCAGTGTTGTGCCGGAGCCGCAGAAACAATCAAAAACAAGATCGTCCGGGTTTGATGACGTTCGCACGATCTGATCCAGCAGCTTGGGGTTCTTCGCTGTCGGGTAACACGGATACTGTTCGTCCTTGAACTCCCAGATATCCTGCAGCCGTTTGCCCCTCTCTGCTGCCTCGTCGGCATAGATGATCTTCCTGGGGTTGCCAGTGCTGCTCCATTCGATAAGGCCGTTGCGGTCAAGCTCGTCCAGGGCATCGGGACCATATCTCCAGTGTCTTCCTCGGGGAGGCAGGAGGCCCTTCCACTTCTTGCCGGTATCGCCATTTTTTGTTTCACCGGGCGCATGCAGCGGGGTGGTCGTATAGCGCCTTCCGTTCTTATCTACTTTCCGGAACAGCCTGTGGATGTCTTCTTCCGCAAACTCGCCTCTCGGTTCATTCCAGATGAAATCCTTCGACTTCGAATAGAAAAGGATCATATCCTTGATATTGCTGTATCCGTATCTGTCGAAGTTTTTCGGGTTACACTTGATCCGCGTGATATCGCTGCGAAAATTGACCTGGCCGAAAACTTCGTCCAGTATGACCTTGATGTAATGTCCGATTTTGCAGTCTATGTGGAAATATATCGAACCGTTTGGCGCCATCAGCTCTCTGATCAGTATCAGGCGTTGCCGGATAAACTCAAGAAAAGCGTCGCCCGTCAGATTGTCCGCGTAAGCGATGTCGTCCGCGTGGCTGGCGCTTATTGTGGCGGTTCTTTCTCCGTTGTGACGATAGACGGCATTTGTTGAGAACGGCGGATCAATATATACAAGGGCGACTTTTCCCGAGACATTCACGTCATCCAACAATGCTTTCATGACTTGAAGGTTTTCGCCTTTGATTACACGGTTTGAGCATCTTCTACCATAGCAGCGCACTTTCTGCAAGTTCGCCGTCTGTGCTTGCGAAATCACTGTGGACTCGGCAGTTTTTCCGCTGTATGTCAGCTTCATAGACTATGCAGATACTCTCTCAACACTAAGGCACTCATTATGTTATAGCGGCGCCCGGCTAGTGCTCTGTACATCGAGCTGTTGTTCCTGATGTACAGAACACCATCCAATATCGCAACCTTGACGGCGTCAGCTTCATCCCTCCTCAGCAAGACCAGTGCATCGTTGAACTGTGTCTTCTGATGGCCACCGTAGTCTGTGAGGAATTTGGCCTCGCCGATCACATATCTTCCGCCGATCCGCGCAACCAGGTCCAAACCTTTGTCGCCAACGTAGTTCAAGTGCTCGCGTGCAAACGCGCCTAACTCTCTGTCGGAGCCGCGCAGGATCGCATCGTCTTCATCTGCAAGGAAATCCTCCTTGTCCCGTAGTTGGAGACCGAGAGTTCGCTTCTCCAGCCAATTCCTGAACAGCGGTCCTATCTGGCGGTTCATTTCCTTGGGCTGTGAGCACCGTTCCCATATTCCGTCAAGGCCAATCTCACGCAGCCGACCGCAAAGTCGCGCAATTGTCCCCGGATTTCTGTCGATTGCGGACACGTCTCTTCTGAGAAACGCAACATACGGGTCTTTGACGGGAAAAAGTTTCAGACAGAGCAGTGCCAGTATCAATTGCTTGTCGTCCCCGGCCTGAAATGCCTGCTCAACCGCGTCCCACTTTGCCTTGTCTATATCACGTATCGTTTCTGGTATCGCGGGATACACCTTAAACAATTGATCGAGGTAATTCCTCTGGTTTGCAAGCTCAACGCTCAGGGTCGTCCAACGATTCATGTTGCCGGCCGCTCCGGTCAGCCTTTTCTGCTTCTTTCCAGCACGTCGGTCAGTGTTTCAACGACCCGCTGCTCCTGTGCATCGTCCAGTGCGAGGATATCCTTGAGTGCGATGCCGATATGCGGGATGTATTTCTCGATGTATGAGCGCTTGCGGTGTTCTTCGGCGTCGCGCCGCTTGCGGCGGAGATGTGAGCCGAGCTTGCGGCCGCATTCCTGGAGCGCGAGGCGGATTTCCTTGATGATCTCGGGGTAATGGGCGATTGCTTCCTTGCTTTCCGAGGTGAACGGCACCCACACCGACGCCACGTGCACCATTATCAGCATCGGGCCTATCGGCAGCGAGCCGGCGGGCTGGCTGAGGCCGTAGCCTTTCCAGCTTGTGCTGCCGACGGATTTGGTGATTGCGCAGGCGCCCTGCTGGTGAAGCAACGGCACGCGGTTGGCGAGGCGCACGAGCCGCGCGGGCTTGTCGGCGCTGAATTCCTTGCCTCCGTATGCTATTCCTGCTTCGACGAGGAACGGATTGCCTCGATAGACGGCCGGCGAGCGTGTGACGGCGGCGTAGAAATCTGCGTTGAGCATTTTTCCCAAACTTTTGAGCACCAGCTCCTGGCCGATCGGGCTGATGCAGTCGGTGGGCGGGTTGGTGATTTTCACCTTCTTGATCGCCCGGATGAGCTTTTCGGCGGCTTCGCGGTCGATCCGCGACGGCCGCAGGGTGTCGGAAAGCCCTGCTTCCTTGCAGATTTCGAGCGCGACTCGTTCGCTGACGCGCGTGAAATCCAGCCGGAGGAAGCCGCTGACGTTTCTGGCCTTGGTGGATTCGGCCATCTTCATCAGCATGCCCAGTTCGATGCCATGCGGGTGCGGCTTGATCTCGCGGGGTTCGACGGGCATCTGGTCGGTGATCCGCGGGAAGATCATCTGCGGTCCGTCGGGCGGAGTGAATGCTATCTGGACGTGCGGGTTGGCGATGGACGTCTGCAGGAGGTATTCCTCGACGCTCTGGCGTCCGCGCCGGTATTCGGCCTCGAGGTCGATGGCCACCTGGGTGCCGGTGTGCTCGTTCCAGGGGCGGTCTTCCTCGAGGATCGTCTTGGGCGCGTTTTTCTGCGTGTCGATCATCAGCTCGTAGTAGTGTGCCGGTTTCGCGAGGTCGGGCTTGGAAAGTATCCGCACGGGCATTCCCGTGGTGAGCTGCCCATACATTCCGGCGGCGGAGATGCCGATTCCCTGCTGACCGCGGCTCATTTTCAGCCGGTGGAATTTCGAGCCGTACAGCAGCTTGGCGAAAATATTGGGAATCTGCTTCTTGAGAATGCCGGGGCCGTTGTCTTCGAT
>DATKWR010000635.1:0-6461 GCA_035529475.1 Sedimentisphaerales bacterium
CCGATGTAGTCGATCCTGCTAAACAGCAGGGTGCCAGCTACGGGAGTGGTCCCGCTCAACGTGATGACATCCATTGCCTCAACGCCGAGATGGTTGAGACCGATCACGCTGATCCGTCGGTTGTTGGCAGCGTCAGCCACCGCAGTGATCGCAGAATTGGCCGCAACCATGTCGCTGCAGACCCCAAGGCCCGCGGTTGTCAAAACGGCGGTCAGGGTGAGGATTGCAAGCCCGGCAGGCGAGTTTTGCAGCGTGATCGTTCCGACTGCTGTGCCGCTGGTGATGCGTGCGCCATGCACAGCGTTGAAAGCCCCGGTCAAGATCGCAGGGGTGGTTCCCGTGGTGGTGATTTCTTCGACAAGGCCATCGCCGCTCGCGTCGACTCCGTAGACCTTGACCTTGACTGCAGTGTCACCGGCCGCAGAGGAAACTACCTCAATTGCCCCGGTCGCCGCATACCCAACAACGGTGACCTGGTTCGTGATGTCGGTATCGAGTCCAACCTCGGTGCGGGTGAACGCCATCGATACGGCCGTGGCGGAGGCAGCACAGGTGATCGTGGTGAAGCCCGTTGCTGGGATGGTCGCCACGTAGATCACCGAGAAGATGCCAGCCCCACCAACGTTGTCGAAGATTTCTTCGGTGTCCTCGAACGTGAGGGTGTACATTTTCCCGGAAACAGAGCCGTCCCCCACCTGAGCGCTGATTTGCGTCGTGTGGAAACCCCAATCCTCCGAGGTCAACACCATCGAATCGCCGTCGGCGTTGACGAGCGTGGCCGTGGATTGAGTGCTTGGGTTTACCTTTACCCAGTACACTCTCTGGGCACCGGCCGTGATGTCTTCATCGTTCGACGGATTGAAGGCCATCGATTCGGCTTCGAGCAGAACCGAGCCCGGACGGAAAAAGGTTTTTGCCTGTCCCGATTTTGTGGACTTCTGGATCGTGCCTGCGATGTCGTTGACATCCACAGACGAATAGGGCTTGCCGCCTAACGCGGTGCCAAGAATTGCCAGATATCCGCTTGCCCCTAGCCCGATGGTATCGAGCGCAGACGCGTCGACTTCGGAGTAAGAACCAGGGACACGGGTCATCCGGCCATTGAAATAAATACTCGTTGCACTCATGGCTGTTGCTCCTTATCCCCGGACTGGTTTGTTCCAATATTCGGTCCAAAGCGCATCCCATTGCGATAGGGTGCGTTTGCTCAGGTCGGGTTTGCACTCATGCTTGAACCCCGCAAGCTTGTTTTTCAGCGACCGCATTACGGCAAACTGCCCAATGGTGATCAACGATTCCCTCGGAGGTGCCGTTGGAACCTGCGACCTAGCGGCCGGGGGCGTTTTTCCTTCTTTGGGGAGACGATAACTCATTGGATCTCTCTCATTCTGCTGTATAGGGCACGATGTTTCTTGTCACGTCTGTGTCGTCTTCGACGCTACCCTCAACATGTGCGCCGCCTATTGTCCTACCAGCGCCTAACGTTTCCCAAGTTTTTTCCTCGCCGATCATAGACAAGCGTATGGAACGCACCCACATGTTTTCGGGCATAAACCGTTCGTTTGGATTGATATCCCGACCGGCATATTCCACCTGGTCTAACCCGGCCTCCTCGAACGAGGAAAGCGAAGAGAAAATGATATACCGCAGCAGGTGGTAATAATATAGGCAGATATCAGGGTTATCCTGAGCCCAGCATTCCACGTCGAATTGGTAGCTAAGGATTCTGCCTATTCTCCTGGCCTCATTGCCGTCAAGGTCTGTATCCAGCGAGAGCCCGTCAGGCAACTCCGTGCCATCGTAGGCTAATTCATCGTCGATATCGTCTCCGAGGAACGTTTGGGAGAACGGGTCACCCACCAAAACGATGCAGAAACAGGGGAACGGTCCCGTGGTTCGAGGGTAGCCCTGAACGATGTTTGGAGGGCCGCCCGCTTCCCCGGCGTCAGGATCGCGAGAGTAGTACGTGCGGACCTTTGCGGCCTCGGTGGCACTGAGACCTTTCTTGATGAAAAACGCCTCCACGCGCCTCAGATCTGCTGAGAACCAGGCAACGCCAGCCTCAAGAATCTCGTAAATAAGCCGCTCGACCATCATCGTCCGAATCCCTCCAATGCCCGTTTCAGCATCACCGGAGCCGTTCGCTCGATCCAGGCTTCAACCTGCTCTGATAGGTGTCGCCCCGTGATTCCAGGATGCATCCACCCTTCCGGGTTACTGGTCGAAATCGTGCGGAATGTCATGTACTTGTTTCCGCTGGCCTTCTGATAGGTGTGTTTGACCTTGACCATCCCAGCGAAGATGTCCGTTTTGTGGTGTGGCTTGAGCTTCGGCGCCATGCCCGCTCGCAGGCGATCGCCCCATGAAGTCCGAGACCGCGGTTGCGCCTGCTTCGAGGGGCGCAGCCGCTTGGCCACATCCCAAATGTCCTGCCCCATCTGTCTGGCGCGCTCGCTGCCCATCTGGCCTGCGTGCTGAGAGCCCATAGGAGCCCCGGCAAGGCCCTGCGACCCAGGGGTGCCATGTCGGAAGGGGATGGCTCGGTAGTAGCCTCCAGAGGCGTTGCGCTTGCCCTTACCAGGCCCCAGCAACGTCATCCTCATATCGTAGCCACCGATTCCAGATTCAACCGAATTCGGCAGCCAACCGACAAGGGTGATCACGCGCTCGCCCGGCTTCGACTCCACCGGCTGGATTCCTCTGATGTAGTCTTCCTTGGCGGAGGTCAACTCAGAACGAGCCAGCGATATCCACTTGGCTCGAGCCCCTTCGGCCAGGTCGTCAATGATCGATTCCATCATGTCAGAACTAAAAAATTGCTCCAAGACAGCAGGAACCAGTTGGCTGATATCGACATCAATCATTGTCGGCCAGGAAATCCAGTTTTACGGTTGCGTGGATCGGGAGCCTCTTGAAGTTGTCGCCCGACTTCTCGACAGTGTAGGTGTCTCGCGCAGCATACGGTTGATCCATCACAACCCACGTCGGATGGAATTCATAATGGATGCTGACCTGAGTCCCCGCTGTCGGAGGCGTTCCGATCCATGAGATCGTTCCGTCGTCCGTCAAATTGAAATGGGTGCTCTCTTTGTAGATCAGATCAACCGAGCGCAGCAGATTGACAGCCGCCGCCCCCGTTTGCAGCCCCTTCGTCGACCGCATGCCCGTAACGATTATTTCGCTTCCGCCGTCGCACTCGATCAGCTGAGACATCGAAAGGGTGTTGTCTCTGGAACGCAGCCTGTCACGGTAGCCAATCCGATTGGCGCTTTGCGTGGTCGCCTTCGCCGTTCCGATTATCCACCGGCCAAACCGCTCGAAGTCTGCCGGGTCTTTTGAGATGCCCGTTATCACCACACGGATACTGACCGCCGTCTTTGCGTCGTTCAGTTCGATTGGGTAGCCATACGTGTCCTCATCCGGCCCGTCCAACGCGGGGTCCGGGAGAAACGGCAGCCAGCTTTTCCCCTTGCACAAAGCACAGGTCGGGTCTGCCTGGTCCGTCTGGCTATTATTCTTGCAGGGGCACATGATCGACCGCGACCACCAATACTTCAGGCCCTTGACCCCAATGAACTGGTCAAAGTCCTTCGGTCGGAAGTCCACGCGCTGGCCGCCAGTCGCCTTTTTGCCAGCTGGGAGCCGAGTCATGATCTGTGGCTTGATTTCGCTCATCCCATTGCCAGCCCGACATTCTTGTAGAACTTCTTGATCTCTGGCACCTGGGCCGCTATCTCCTTGGAATATTGGAGGATTCTGCTGCCGTACCCGCTATTCGTCGCAGAACTGGTTGTGTTAACCGACTGCGAAAGACCGTCAACCGATAGGCTAAAGCTCGCGATCCCGGCCCCGGCAATCAAATCGCCCGCAGTATTCAAGACAGGGAAGCAAGCCTTCATCCCAACGAGGTGCCGGATGTTGTAAGGAATAGCACCGGCAGCAAAGCCGCTGCCATACTTCACTTCGATGGTTCGTGGCAGCATCCCGTATCTGTTTAGCAGCGTCGGCAGAATTGCCCCACCAACCAACAGCGCCCCGCCAATCGATGCGGAGGTAGGAATCAGGTTGATCTGGCCAGCGCCTTTTTCGAGCCGAACCCAATCGGATGGAAACTCAAAAGCCTCGTCCGAACTAGGCCAGAACATCTTGACGTAATGGACCGTCGTGTCCCAATCCAGGCACGGGTATTTGTCCAGTTGCAAATATCCCCATGCATTCTTCCACTGATCGCGATCGTACGGATAGCGCTCGGTTCGCGTCGTCGGTCGGAGGTCGAGGTCTAAAACAGTCTCGGCCCATGCAATCGCCGCCCGGATACCGAACTCAAACATGATGTCCGGGTAGGGGTTGCCAGCGTCGTCGGTGAGATCAACACCCGTCAGAAAGATCGACTTCAGCTCTTCCACCGTCATGATGCCGGTGAGAACCTCGGCATCGTCTCCAAGTACAGGGTCTGAAAGCTCAGACGAGTCGTCGGTGGTCTCGTTCCAAAAGTCCGTCTTGTACCAGTAGGTGGCCTCTCCGCTCTCGTCGTAATAGGTGTAGGTGGAGATCCCCGGATTGATTTGGATGCGGGTGGCTGCCGTTGTGATCTGCGCATACGTCCCATTGACAGACGTTGCCCGCCAGATGCGGACCTTGTTGTACAGCTTCGCAACCTCCGCAACGTCAGAAATAGTAACGTACAGCTTAATCAGCATTATTGTCTCATCCCTGCATCCATCACTCTGGATTTCACCACAGCCGTTTTTATCGCTCTTGACTCTTTTTCGACAACCTTGATGACCGCTGTGTTCGTGTCTGACTTCGCAATCTGATACCCACTGGCGCTTCCAATGGCAGTGATCAGGACAGCAAGCAGGCTTGCAATCCGCTTCCACTTGCGGTCACCTGCGATTGCAGCCCTCTCCGCCGCAGCGGTAGCATCCGCTGTCGCCTTTTCCGCCGCCCCCGCAGCCTTTGCCGCTGCCGCCTCGAAACGCTCAACCATCTCCTCGCGTGCCTTGTTGGCGGCCTCGAACTTGGCAATCTCGATCTTGCCGGTGTTCTCTCCCGTTTGTACCATTTTCAGTTCGGAGCTTACTTTCTCGCGGAGTCGGCGAATTTCTTCCTTGTGCGTTTCGCAGGGCCTCCTCTCGATTTCAGCTCTCAGAGTCATATTTTCATGCCGAAGCTCGTCGCCGTCCTTATCAAGCCACTCTGTGCGTTTGTCCAGCGTGTCAAGACGCAGGTTCACATTGTCAAAACCAGCCCGCACCTCGGTGGCAAGAATTGCTAGCTCTACTTTTTCGGCTTCGGTCATTGACTCGCCTTATCAGTCTGGCACTTCGATTATTGTTCCCAACAGCGGCTGCAACAGCGCTCCGAGTCCGGGAGCGTCCGATGAAATCACGCCTTCAGTCTCAAGCAAGTCTGCCTTGACCTTGTGAAAATCGATCTCGACATCCTCTTCCATCAACTTCTCGATCTCGTCTGCCTTGCCCTTTTGCTCGGCGATGGCATCGGCGTATTTGTCCTGAAGGGGCTTGAGCGCTTTGTCCAGACCAGCCTGATCGGTGATCACGTACTGGCCGTTGGCGACAATCGGGCTGCCATCTTTGTCTTTGATGGCGAAGGAAGACGCGATCGGTCCGCGCTTCTCGTCGTACTCAGAGAACGCCTTGGATGGCTTTCCGGCCGCTCGAACGGCATCAAGCTCGCCCTTCATCTTTCCGAGATTCTTCGCCACCGCATAGGCCAGCTTCACGCTGCGTCCATACTTGTCCAACTCACGAAGCGCCCTGTCGATCTCGAATACCGTTTTTCTCTGTACCTTCATCTGTCCGTTACCTTCCTATCTTGGGTTTCAACGACTTCGCCAGCACTGATGGAGAATGGCGCTGGCTTTGAATGGTCGACGTTGCTGTTTCCGTTCTCGCGCTCGGTAGCGCATGGTCTGACGACATCCCAGGTCTCACGGTGCTAGTACGAAGACTCCCACGGAATCGAAGACGCAGCGGGACTCTTGAGCCGCCACCATAGCCGCCTAGCTCATACGTGACAAGTCCGGTTCCTCCGAGTCCATACGCGATCAACTTCCGATCCTCCTAGAGGAAATGCAGCACGAACAGGGCTAGTACGTTAGTGTCTGCACCCTTGGTCTCGATGCAGTGCCCAACTTCGCGCATGTGCTGATCAAGCTCTCCAACAACACTGCCTGCTGGGGCTGCAATTGTAGCATCGGCCCGCCCGGCGGTGTCAGCAGATATTCTAGTCCAGTATTTACGAGTAGAGGCTGTGGCATCTTTAAGTAGAATTTGGGCAATGCCCCCCATAACAATCCAGCACTCAGAGCCATCAGCAATGCCGTCAGTGTAGACAATGCCGATTGGGTCATAGCCGTCTGCGGTACACGTTTCAAAAGCGCTGTCCGTCCCGCTGGAGGGTTCAACGATTGTACCTTTGATAGAGTTGCCACCGGT
>DATKWR010000636.1:0-4013 GCA_035529475.1 Sedimentisphaerales bacterium
CCTCTTATCGTACTCATAGCGAGACACCCTCCTTTTAAAGTATAGGAAACCGAACAGGAAATGCAAAAACAGCGCGAGCGCAGCGCTATACCGGCTACACAACCGAAGTGAACTAAAGTGCCTGAAGTGAGCTAAAGTGCCTAAAGTGAGTTTCACATTTTAGGCACTTTAGTCACGTTTCAACGTCAGTGCTATACCAAAGGATCGCACCCCGTTGCGATGGAGTGGAAGATCCCCGGTCCGGGCTTCATATCCTCCTGCTTCGGCACCAGATCCAGCTTGCTGGCGTTGAGCAGCCATTTCCAATTGAAAGTCCAGCCCGTGTACGCGGCAATCCGCGCCCCGATGGCCGTCAACGTGCTCTCGGCGATCCGCTGGCCCTCGTTGAGCACGTTGCCGCTGCGGATGCTCTTGATCAGGTCGATGTGCTCCTGATCCATGCCGTTGACGTTCTGACCGGTGAACTTCCACGGATTCGCACCCGTGATGCTGTCGCTGCAATTGCTCGTGCCCTTGGTGCCCACGATCTTCTCGCCGTTGCGTCCGGTGCCGGGACTATGACCGCTGAAACTCAGGCAGCGCGCGCCGTTGGCGTACTCGAACTCGGCGAAGACATGGTCCAGGATGTCGCCGTTGTACTTCTCCCAATTGGCCTCGCTGCCGTTGTTGTACTTCCGGCAGACCTCTTTCGCCGGGCCGATTTGCTGCTCGTTATAGCTGCGCCAGCCCCGGCCGCCCACGGCTGTGAACTTCGCCGGCGGGCCGTCGAAGCACCAGTTCATCACGTCGATGTTGTGGATGTGCTGTTCGCAAATCTGGTCGCCCGAGAGCCAGGTGAAGTGATACCAGTTCTCACACTGCCACTCCAGCTCGCTCAGGCCTTCCTTGTAGCCCCGGAACCAAATGCCTCCGCCATACCAATAGCACTGGCCGCCGACCAGCTCGCCGATTTGCCCGTCGTGGAGGCGCTTCATCAGCTCCACCCGGCTGAACTCATGGCGGCGCTGCGTGCCGCAGACGATGGCCAGGCCTTTCTCCTGGGCCAGCTTCGAGGCTTCCATCACTTCCCGGCAGCCGGCGACATCGCTAGCGACGGGCTTCTCGGTGAAGACGTGCTTTCCCGCCTTGATCGCCGCCATCATCTGACGTCCGCGGAACGCCGGCGCCGTGGCCATCAACAGCAGGTCGGCCTCGCACCGGGCCAGCTTCTCGTGGCAGTCGAAACCCCAGAACAGATGGTCGTCGTCGACCTTGACGCGGTCTTTGAACTTGTCGTCTTTTGCGATTTTGTCCCGTGTGCTTCTTACTTTGGCTTCAAACAAGTCGGCCAGGGCAATAAGCTCGACGCCGGGATCGGCTTGCAAACATTGGCGCAGGGCGCCGTTGCCTCGTCCGCCGCACCCGAGCAATCCGATCTTGATTCTTTCAGAGCCTTGTGCGTGGACCACGTTCGCCACCGCACCGGCTACCGCCGCTGCACCGGCAGCCGTGGTCGCATGTTTCCTGGATATGCCTTTATCTTTCTCTGACGCTGTCATATTATAAATCTCCTTTGTTCGTTGTCTCTGAGCTTCTCTGGTCGAGCCGCAGGGTGGGGCGTGCCCCACCATCGATGCTACCCGCGTTTTCTGGTCCGACCCTCCGGCACGAAGCCGGGCAACTCGTACTGACCGGGAATCGCGAACGGTTCCAGCGGTCTGGAATCACTCAGCTTAAGATCGTCCGGCGGCAGATTATTCAGCGTACACCGGCTCGTGAACCACGAGGTTTTGAACTGCTGTCGTGAATACGCCGACTCGCGGCCCATGATCGCACAGAGCGTGCTCTCGGCGACCTGCTTACCCTCGTTGAGCGGATTGCCGCGGCGAATGCTTTCGATCAGGTCGGTATGCTCCACCACGTACGGATTCGGATTCGGTCCCTGGTAGCTCCACGCGTTCTCACCCTTGATCGTCCCGGCACAGTCGCTGACTCCCTTGGTGCCAACCACGCGCTCGCTGACATTGTTTGCCGTCCCGTTGATCTGCCGACAGGTGCTTATGGTTCGCACGTCGTTGGGGTAGAAGAACTCGACGCCGAAGTGGTCGTAGATATTACCGTACTGCGGTTCCGTGCGGTATTGTCTGCCGCCGACGCCGTGCACCTGTTCGGGAAGGGCGCCGAACGCCCAGTTGATGACGTCAATGTTGTGCACGTGCTGCTCGCAGATATGGTCGCCGGAGAGCCACCCGGTGAACAGCCAGTTGCGAATCTGCCATTCCACGTCGGAGTACTTGCCGCTCTTGTAATTGTCCCAGTTGGCCTTGGCCCGCTCCACCCAGAGCGCCCCCATGTTCCAGTAGCATTGGGCCGAAACGATGTCCCCAATCGCACCGTCGTGGATCCGCTTGATCGTCTCAACATATTTCGGCTCGTGACGGCGCTGCGTTCCTGCAACGACCCCCAGGCCTTTCTGTGTGGCCTGGTCGGAAGACTCAATGACCATCTTGATGCCCGCGGGGCACGTCGCCACGGGCTTCTCCATGAAGACGTTCTTGCCGCGTTTGATGGCCTCGGCGAACTGCGCCGGCTTAAATCCGGGCGGCGTGGCAATGATGACCAGATTCACGTCGTCCAGCGCCAGCAATTGTTTGTACGCGTCCAGACCGGCGAAGCAGCGGTTGGCGGGGACCTTGAATTCATCTTTCAAACGACCCAGGGAGTCCTCGAAGGCATCGGCCAGAGCGACTATCTCCACGCCTTGCGAAGAGTTGACGCAGTCCCGCGCCGCCCCCGACCCCCGGCCGCCGCAGCCGATTACGCCGACGCGAATTGTATTGCTGCCCCTCGCTTCCGCCAGAGGACCGGTTGCGCCCGTCAGCACCAGCGTCCCGGCCGCGAAGGCCGAACTCTTCAAGAGTTCTCGTCGTGTTAGTTTTTGCTTTTGCACCATGTTTGTCTCTCCAATCTTGCGCCTGTCGTGATTATTGCGTCCTTCCTGCCGTCCCGAAATCCGAAGACGTAGGCTCAGGCTCTGCCCCATCGTCGCCAGACCGGCGGGCCAAGGCCCACCACCTCTCTGACGTTTCGGATCAGAGCACGAGATGTGAATTATAATAACCCGCAAGACACAAAAGCAAGAGCGAAAAACCGAATTATTTTCACCACGCGAGACGGAAGCTACGTCTGTCTCATGGGGTGAATCCCATAATCTACGTAGGTTTTCTGTGCAACTACCCCTTGCATCGGCAGGGTGAATCTGGGCTCGACGGCATTGTAGGACAGGCCCCATCCTAATCGGCTTGACAACGCCGTTTGTCGGGTGGGCTCACACTCAAAGCAGGGTCAGAGGATGAACGCGGTTTTTCAATGGCAAGGCCGCCGGCCCTTTGAGCCGGTGCGATTCATAGACGGCTAATATCATCTCAAGAGCGGCCCGCCCGTCATAGAGGCTGCCTTTGGGTTGGGTGTCTGTTTCGATGGCCCGGATCAGGTCGAGGGCGATCAGGCGATTGCCGAGACTCTGCCCGGCGTCGCTGAGGGTTTCGGGCGTGTCAATTCCAGCGCTGGTGATTCTATGCCAGGGGGCCTTGCTCGCACCGGGCTGCCACGAAGGATCTTCGACGAATGCAACCTCCGGCAATGCGCCGGTGGTCATCGTGAGAATCCCCTTGCTGGCGAAGATTTGCAGCCCGAAGCGTTTGGCTGCTCCGTGCCTTGTCCGGCACGTCGAGAAATAGCCCATCGTCGTTCCGCTGAAACGATACATCGCATGAATCTCATCGCCGGCCAGAGGCCCGATACCCTCGGCCCCCTCGCGCACCTCGCTCTTGGTAACGGGTTTGCCGCCGTCACTGACGCGAGCAAAGCACCACTGTGCATCGCCCGCGAACAAACGCATCAGGTCCATGATGTGCGTCCCGAGCACCATCAGGTCTTCGCCCCCGCCCCGGCGGTCCTCCTTGCCCCGGCCTCGCAGCTCGAGGATGTCACCGAAGCGCCCGTCGGCGATAAGTTTTTGTACGTACTCCAGG
>DATKWR010000637.1:0-3003 GCA_035529475.1 Sedimentisphaerales bacterium
ACAGGCGAAGCTCTTCGGCCCAGATCATGACCAGACCGAGCACGAAGAGCAGGAGAATTGCCGTGCGGAGTTGAACCAGCCAGCGACGGCGGACTTCTTTGGCCAACTTCTCGTTGGCGAGAATCGCCCTGACGAAAATTGCCCTGAGGACCAACAGGGCCAACACGAGCACCCCAGTGCTGATCAAGCCCACGAAAAGCGGGCTGTCCGGCAACTGACTGAGCCAGCCCATTTCCGATCTGCCCCCTTTTTCAAGACAAGGTGGCCGATTGTCGTCAAACACTCGTCATTTGCCGCGCCCTCTGGGCCTTGTTCCTCGACCGGCGCTTCGATTTTCGACCCCACTCTAACTTACGTCACATTGTGAACGGCAAGTCGAAAATGGGCACCGGCTCCAGGCCGTCGCAGGGCTGTGAAGTGGCGAAAGACACACACCGCACCGGTGCCTGTCCTATTTTTCCCGCGGCGGAGGCGCCAACACCGCACGTGCCGACGAAAGCTCCTTCCAGACCAATGCACCTTTCCGAAGCTCGTTTCACGCGGATTTCGACCGCCACGCGGCGCGCAACCTCCGGCGACTGCACGCAGTCGCCGTACTCGGCTGGCTGTCACTCGAACCACTCCCTGCGGGGCATCTTGACCACTCTGGCACTGATGTCTTCCCTTGCGGAGATCTACCCGTTGTTTCGCGATACCAAGACTATCCAAGCCGTATTCCCTGAAATAGCAGACTCCTCTCCGGAGAATAGGCCTCGCAACTCGCGTCACTTTGATCCGATACCCAGATCAATCCGTCAAATGGGAACAGACCATGTTGACACACGTTTCTTGTGAAAACGTGACGCTTACGACGATGCTCCCCGTGCCTTTCCCGACGGCACCTGCCTGCGGCGTTCCCGCCTGCGAGGAATTCTCATTGACACCACAACTTTGCACTCCATTTGCATCGGAATGCTTGGCTTGATAGTGGCGCTTGTTGGCGCCGAGAATCTCAGCCAACCGCTGCTCCAACTCAGGCCAGTGCATTTCAAAACTGTTGTCGATTAGCTTTTTGTGGTGAGTTCCTCTGCCCAAGGCACTGTTGACTGACAGGGCCAGTCTTCTCACATCGCTCTTCTCACTGACAGTGCACTGAAACCCGGCCAGCGGGGTCTTTTCCACATCGGATGGTCTCAGTCCAACCAAGAACGGCCAAATACGTGCGCTTCGCAGGCCGGCGATCACCCCTGATTCAAAGTGAATCCACGGTGCCAAAACGTTGTCTCGAGTCAAACAAATGACGCACGCACGCGCGTCATTGAGCGCCTCGATGAGCGTCTGAAACCACCGCTCACCTTTGCATATATTCTGCTCAGACATCCAACAGGTCACGCCCGGAACAACGTTTGGTATCCAAGAACACAGAACTGACGCAATTTCTCGACTCATTGGACCCGACCAACTCATAACCAGTTTGAAGCCACCTTCAGCGTTCTCTTGACCCCGGGAATAGTAAGTCTGGAGGTCTGGGCTAAGGCAATGGAATGGATCGGTCTCGACACGCCGAGGCACGTCGCAATACGCCGACTCGATAGGATCTTGCGTTTTCATCGGCTTGCCCTCCTCACGATTTCGACCACGTTCTCCACCGTGAACCCGAAATGTTGCATCAGCACTTTGGCCGGGCCGGACGCGCCGAAGCCGCACATGCCGATGAAACGCCCTTCCAAACCGATGTACCTCTCCCAACCCTGCTTCACGCCCGCTTCGACCGCCACGCGACGGGTGACCGCCGGCGGCAATACGGAATTGCGGTACTCGACCGGCTGTCGATCGAACAGCTCCCAGCAGGGCATGCTGACCACCCGGGCCTTGATCCCCTCGGCCGCCAACTGCTCGTAGGCCTCCAAACAAAGTGAAACCTCGCTGCCGGTGGCCATCAGGATCACGTCCGGCCGGCCGTCGGCGGAGTCGATCAGGACGTAGCCGCCTTTCTGCACGCCGGACGCCGGGCCGTATTTCGTGCGGTCCAAGGTGGGCAGGTTCTGGCGGGTCAGCACCAAGGCCGCCGGCTGGTCCTTCAACTGCACGATCGCCTTGTACGATTCGACCACCTCGTTGGCATCGGCCGGGCGGAACACGGCCAGGTTGGGAATCGCCCGCAAGGCCGCCAGGTGCTCGACCGGCTGGTGCGTCGGGCCGTCTTCGCCCACGCCGATCGAATCGTGGGTGAAGATGTAGAAGACCGGCAGCTTCACCAAGGCGGCCAGTCGCATCGCGGGCCGCATGTAGTCGCTGAAGACGAAGAACGTGGCCGCGTAGGACCGCAACCCGCACAAGGCCATCCCGTTGCAGATCGCGGCCATGGCGTGTTCGCGGATGCCGAAGTGGAAGTTGCGGCCGGCGTAGCTGCCCGCCTGGAACTCGCCGGTCCCTTCGAAAGTCAAGTCCGACTTGTTCGACGGGGCCAGGTCGGCCGAGCCGCCGAGCATCCAGGGGATGTTCCTGGCCACCTGGTTGAGCACCTTGCCCGACGAGGCCCGGCTGGCCACGCCCTTGGAGTCGGCGGGGAACTCCTGGATGCCGGTGTCCCAGCCCTCGGGCAGCTCGCCGCTTTGGATCAGTTCCAGTTGGCCGGCCAGATCGGGATGCTTGCTCTTGTACTCGGCGAACTTCGCGTCCCAGGCCGCGCGTGCCTTCTGCCCCCGCGCGCCGATCCCCTCGCGGAAATGGGCCGGCACCTCGTCGGGCACCAGGAAATGCTCGTCCTCCGGCCAGCCGTACGCCCGCTTGGTCAGACGGACTTCCTCTTCGCCCAACGGGGCACCATGCGCCCCGTGCGTGTCGGCCGCGTGGGGAGCGCCGTAGGCGATCACGCTGCGCACGATGATCAGCGTGGGCCGGTCGTCGGTCTGCTGGAAGGTCTTGATCGCCAAGCGCAGCGCGTCCAGATCGTTGACGTCGCCGACCTTGACGACATTCCAGCCCAGTCCGGCAAACCGCGCGGCCACGTCTTCGCTGAAG
>DATKWR010000638.1:0-6924 GCA_035529475.1 Sedimentisphaerales bacterium
GCGATTACAAACAGGACCGCGGCAATCACGGCGGCAATCGGCAGACTTTGCTGCACTGTTTTGCCTTTGCTCAGATATCCCACGACTTTCGGCAGGATCATGGAACCGAGCAGCCCGATAGAAAAAATGATCCCGAAAACACTCCCATAAACGGACTGGTCAAATTTGGCGAAGGTGACGCCCACTATGGTAGGAAACATCGGCGCGAATGCCAGGCCGATGACCAGGACAGATAGGATCGCCAGGCCCGGGCTGCCCGCTTTCACCAGCACGATGATTGCCAGCATGGCCAGAACCGACAGGGCGGCAATGATCCTGACACCCATAGCCGATACGTTTTTCAAGACCGACATGGCGAACCGGCCCACAGCCATAGCAAAGCCGAACAGCATCAGCACCAGACTTGCATTACGCACGGCGTTGGTGTTGCCCGTGGCCTCGTAAAGTTGCGTCATGAGGGGCTTCGTCCAGTTGTTCATGGTCCATTCCAGGCCGATGTAGCAGGCCAGAGCTACGGCAGCCACTAAGACCTCGGGCTTCCGCACGAGATCGAGAGCTTTGACCAGACTGAAACCTGTAGATACCTGTGGATACCGGGGAAGCAGGGCGGCTATAGCGAAGACAAGAACCCCCACCCCGATAACGGAGACCGACACTCTATAGCTGAAACCCAGGTCGTTCATGAAGGTTCCGATCAACAGGGGCACCAGCACAAATCCCAATCCGACGAATCCACAACCAAAATTACTGGCCCGCGCCGGGTCTTTCCCTTTGAAAAGAACCACCGGAAGCAGCGTGTTGCCCACCGTGTTGCAGCAAATGGCACCTACACCGAGAAGCAGCGTGGCAAACCGCACGAAGGCGTAGGACGTTGAGAAGGCCAGACATAGGATCGCCGCACCGGCAATGAGGAACCCGCTGACGGCCAGAGGTTTGTGTCCGAACTTGTCCACCATGAAGCCGATGAACAACTGAGCAACCAGACAGCTCAGTGAAAAAAGAGTTATCAGGGTGCCGAATTGGCTGGCGTCTATCTCCAATCGGGCCATCAGCTCTACCGAGATGGATCCGAGTATGATAAAGCAGACCGCCAGAGTGAATACGGCCATAATCGCCACAACTGCCGTCATGTTTCTCATAAATGTCTCCTTGGCATCAAATTCGCCCTGAATCTACAGACCATCCCCGGGCTTCACAGTAATCGTCACTTTGTTCTCTTTCAAGAAACGCTCCACCGCTTCAAACGACGGCACGCCGTCCGTACATCCCAGAGCCGTGGCCCCAAGTGCGCCGACAGCGCTTGCGAGCTCAAGCACGCGGGTCGTGTCCCAGCCTCGCAGTAAGCCGGCGATAAGCCCGGCGGTAAAGCAATCACCGCAGCCGGACGGATCAACGAGTGGAACGTGGAAAATACCCATCTCTACTTTGCGCTGCCCATCGTCGGCGTAGAGACCCTGTCGGCCCCGCGTAATCACGGCTATTCGCACACCGGCCCGACGCAAAACCTGTGCCTGGCGCGCCGGTACTGTTTCGCCGGTGAGGATGCGGGCCTCGTCTTCGTTGGGTACGAATACATCCACGTGCTCAAGCAGACGCAGGCATCGGCGCGGATCGACACCGCTGTCCTGGGCGATACAGACGTTGAGCACAACCCTGCAATTGCGCTGCCGGGCGCGGCGCATTAGATCGGCCAGCACATTATCATCCCAGGCGCCCAACTTCAAATAGCCGCCCACTAACATGACACCGTTGTCCGGAATGAGGTCTGGTGAGACATGTTCACCGCGGAAAGTGGCGGCGACACCCAAGGAATGAATGAAACGCCGGTCCTGTCCCTCAGCGCGGAGAATGAACGTTGACGCCGTCCTGCCTCCCGGCTCCCGTCGCACCCCGCACACATCCAGGCCCTGCGTTTGCATTTGACCCAGGAGCAATCGCCCCAGGGCGTCGTCTCCCACGCTCCCGGCGACGACAACCTGCTCTCCCAGGCGACGCAGGGCGACGGCCGTGTTCAGGGCATTGCCGCCCGGAAAGACCGCGATTCTATCGGTCAGCACCAGTTCACCCGGCTCGGGAAGCCGCGCCACTGGACTGGCGGCGATATCAGCCACCAGGTCGCCTACGCAGAGAACCTTCTTTGGATTCGGTGATGCGTCCATCTCAATTCTGCCCGCCGCAATTGGTCCTAAGCACGGCCGTATCTATCTTCGTACCTCACCTTATCTTCATCCTTCACTTCGCCGTAGGCCACCTCCATCATGCGCAACAGTCCATCACTGCGGTTGCTAAGGCGATGTTTTGTTCCTCGGGGGATGAATATTTCATCACCGGCTCGGACGTCTCGCACCTCATCGGCCACCTGGACCTGGCCGCCATTCGTGAGCATGATCCACAACTCGTCAAAATTTTCGTGCGATTGCAGGCTTCCGGCCTCGCCGGGTTTCATCTCGACGATCCACACGGTGCATGGCTCGTTTCGTGCATATTCCCGATATCGTCCCCAAGGACGTTCTATGATGCGCGGCGCTTTCAACGGTCGCCTCCTTTGGTTGTTCTGGTCAAGTTCTCCCACAGTTGAACCGCCTGCAATGAGCCGGCGTGGTTCGTGCCTACGATGTCGATATCACCGTCAGCACCAATGTCAGTAAGAACGATGTCGTGCGAACCCGTCGTCGAGAGAACCTGCTTCGTCCACGTTAGTCCGCCTCCTTGGTTCAAATAGACCCGAACTTCATCGGGATCGGCCCCTTGATGCATCTCGGCTATCACCACGTCGGGCTTACCGTCGTTGTTCATGTCCGCCACGCCAAGCGCATGGACGACCGTCTCCTGGACTTCTTCAATTACGTGCTCCGGCCAGTCCGGGGTCTTGGCGTCCTCCGGGGCCTCGAACCACGAAATGCGATACGTGCCTCCCTTCAGCTCCGCCGGCGTGAGCACAATATCCAACCGCCCGTCCTTGTTCAGATCGCAGCATTGAACCTCGGCGTCCGCGTGCTTCCACGACGTCGAATAGACGTGCTCGGTCCACGGCCCCTTGAGGATATCACCCGTGTTCTCATACCAACGCGCACCGATGACGACGTCCAGGTCGCCGTCGCGATCGAGGTCGCTGAGCTTGATTCCTTCGCCGTGTGGGCATTTTACCTCAAGGCCAGACCACTTGTCCGGAGTCTGCTGCTTCCAAACTTGGAACCGGTTCCCGGATGGGTTGCCGAACGAGGACTGATCGCGGGTGACAATGTCGAGCTTGCCGTCGCCGTCCAGGTCGCCAACCTCCACGTCATGCGTGCGCAGCTTTGCGACTTGATGGGCAGTCCATGGCCGGTCAGGGGATTGGTTCGACGGCCCCGGGTTCTCGTACCAAACAATTCCGCCCATGACGATGTCCTGGTCGCCGTCTTTGTCGATGTCTGCGGCCTCTCCTTCGACGGTTTCATAACCGCCTTCTGCAACCAGACTCTTCGTCCACGTGGGATAAGCGTACCAGACCAGCGGGCCTTTCGCACCGCCGATTGCTATGTCCGGCAATCCATCACCGTTGAAATCGGCCGCGATCTTCGCATAGGGCCTTTCAGGCGGCTGCTTGTCGATGGTCACCACTCGTACACGCAGTTCATCGGCGAACGTTGTCGCAGCGAGGCAACAGATCATCGCGACAGCCGCGCAAATCTCAGATCGCTGAGGTTTTTGCATCAGAAAGTCCTTTCTACGGTTCGGTTTCGGTTAGTTTGTCTTCGTCTATTGATATCAAAGGGGAATCATCCATATAGATTGCTTGACAACATCTCTAATACTTACGCTGGGCTATTTTAGCAAATTGACCGGAGGACTTCTCTTCTTTTTTCTTCTTGTTTCGGACTCAACCACGAGACGCAGCACATTGGCCCTGGTGATATTGATAATGGTGGGCTCATTCTGTCACTGTGGCGAGATCGGCGATCTCTTCCGGGGTCATCGCACGGCTGTCAATGCGCACCCCATCCAGCAATCCGTTAAAGGGCATCCAACTGTCGCCGGCGCGCATACCGAACCGGACATCGGCACCTGCCAGGGTATCAACAGGACCATCGAAAATCCGGTTGGGCGACTCAATCCGGCCGTCCACATAGATTCGGACATCTTGCACACGGGGTGACTCACTTGGCTCCAGCACAACCGCAATGTGGTGCCACTGGTTGTTGGTCAAAGAGGTTTCACCGGCCATCCAGCCCCCGCCGACATCCAGTTGAACAGGCCCCTGGGGTTGGCCTCTGCCGCCACCTTGCATGATGGACAGGGCCCACATCGCGCCCGGTTGGTCGATCCCCCAGGACACCAGATCCATATCCGCCTGAACAGACGTGTTGATCCATAGCGACAGGGTCCGCGCCTCGATCCCCAGGACACCGGTATATCCCAGGACTTGCGCGTAGCTGCCGGTGCCGTCAAACTGCAGGGCTGAGCCTGTCCTGCCGGAGGGATTCCACGATACGCTCCAGAGCAGAGCGTGACGGCCGTATTTCGACAGATCGTTTGCCACCGAGCCCTGGCCTTCGTCGAACCTCCAGTTGCCCTCCAGGCCGGGCAGTTCGTCCGCTGGACCCACGGTTACCGCCACCGGACGATACGAGGCTTCGATGCGCTTGCTTGCGGAAGAGAACTGGGCACCGTCCGCCAGGCCGATGGTGAAATGGTTGGGAGCGACGGTCATGTGCTTGCTCGTACCGGGGCCGCGGCCAAAGCCAAAGACCGTCATGTTCTGCTGCATCGGCCAGAAGGTATCGTTGAGGTCATCGTCTTGCTCATGCACCAGATAGATGTACCGGTCAAGCGTGGAATCTTCAAAGTAAACCCATTCGGGGGCGGGGATATCCTGATCTTGCCATTCCTGGCCTGCCGGCAAGCGCACACCATTGGACCGTACACTGAAGTCTTTGTCGTAGTCAATGGCGCCGCCCGGCGTCCCTTCGTACAGAAACCAATAGGGCTGGGCGGCGCTGCGCAGAAGCGTCAGACGGGCATAGCGCGGATAGATCTGCCAGAGGCACTCCCATAGGCCGTTCTTGGAGGCCGAGCGGATCGTTACCCTGAGCGGGCCGGCGTGGACCAGAGAGCTGATGCAGTTGCCGTGTCCGGGATGATAGATATTGTCCGGATGTACCATGTTCGGGATGCCACGATAGATCCCGTCCGATCCACCGTAGGGGTGGAAACCGATCCAGTCATTGCCCTGAGCGTCGAGGAGGCTGGAGAAGCCACCGGCGTCCTTCTGGAAGTAGTACGTAGCGTTTGCCGTGGTAATCTTATAGCAGAGCTGCCCTTCATCCGGAACCTCGTCAGCCACCTCCACGAGGGCATTGACGTCCGCGGGGGCAAAGTCTCCGGCGGTGTCGAAATAGAGATAGTAGTAGCGTTGCGTCTGTGCGGCCGTGGCGCCGGTGAGCACAAAAATTAGGTTCCCCGAATCCGGTGTGAGCGGCTCAAACTGAAACGGGACCACCTCGTCGATCACCACACCGTTGACGTCCACTTCGAGCACACGAAATGACTCTGCAACAGCGGCTTCACCGCCGCGGCCGATACCGGCCAGAAGCGTCTTGAAATTGAGGAACTGCTCGACCGGCTTGTCTTGGCGCTCGTAGAGTCCGACATCAACCGCCAAACTCACACGCATGCGCCAATGGCTGTTCCACCAGGGTTCCAGCAGGCTGGAGTCGGCGGATGCAGGCAATGCGTGCGCCAGTGCAATAACCCCCATTGCCATGAGCATAGTCCCGGCGATTCGGGTTGAATAGCTCTTCATATAACAAAAGCCTCCTGATAAGTATCGCGCTCACTGTTGTCGCGTGATCGCCTGGTTCTCATAAAGCAGCACGCGGCCATGCCGCCAACCGATGGAGATGATATCGAAATCGCCGTCATTATCCATGTCTGCGAGGATGGCGCCGTCATGGTGCTCGTCGCCGATGGAAATGACGTGGTCTTTCCATTGTGCGCCTTTGCCGTCGGTATTCTCGAAGACGTGCAGCCTGGCGGAGGCGGGGTCTTTGTAGTTGTGCTCGCCGACGACCACGTCGAAATCGCCGTCACGGTCGAGATCGGCGGCGTCCATACTCATAGGCCCAACTACTTGGGCAATCACGTGTTCGGTCCAGTTGTCCGTTGCATTTTGCGGCTGTTCGTACCACGCCAATTTCCCAGGGACGTTGATGGCCTCGAAACCAACAACGGCATCCAGCCGCCCGTCGCCGTTGATGTCAACGAGGCGGTTGCGGTCCGGATGGCCTTCCGTGGGATTGAGCGTATGAAGCGTCCACGCCTTTCCCCCTTGGCTCTGCAGCCACTTGGTCCCCAACAGCAGGTCCACGCTCGTGTTGTTGTCGATTTGCCCGGCACTGACCTGCTCGTCCTGGGACGCGTCCGAAATCTTGCGCCAAGGCCAGGTTTCGGCAACAGGGTCCTTCGGCACCGTGAACATCTGAACGCCCTGGCCCCCTCGGTGCCATGACAGGGCGATCTCCCGGCGCCGATATCCCGTGAAGATGGGCGTGCAGCCTTGAAGAAAATCGCCGGTGGCGGGGGCAAGGTTGGTGTGAACGGTGAAATTGCCGCGCCCGTCGTTGCGGGCCCAGGCGAAGTTGGCGTTGGCCGCCGGGGTCTTGCCTTGCGTGCCCAGGATGTCCAGCGAGCCGTCGAGGTCAAAGTCACAGACCGCGGCGGCATCGTTGAGCGGCTCGCCAATGGTTTGACGCGTCCAAGCTCCGCCCGCTGGACCGGGATTCCGGTACCACGAGCCGCCGCTGATGATGTCCCGCAATCCGTCGCCATCGAGGTCACCGGCGAGGATGAACGCGGCACCCCAGGGCTTCTGGGGGTCAATGACGTGCCGCTGCCAGCGGTCCAGAGACAGCGTGGGCGCGGGCTGATTCGTGAGATTCTCCC
>DATKWR010000639.1:0-8750 GCA_035529475.1 Sedimentisphaerales bacterium
TGAGCACCCGGGCAAATACGACCTTCGCTGCCGCACCATCGACGCCAACGGCATCGCCCAGCCCATGCCGCGCCCATTCCTCAAATCCGGCCACAACGCCATCCAGACAGTCCAAATCGCCGTCGAAAGCTGAAGTTTACGCCATGGCCTGTTTTATTCGTTCCGGCGTCATCGGCATCTGTTTGACGCGGGCGCCGGTTGCGTCGTGGATGGCGTTGGCGATAAGCCCGCCCATGGCGACAATAGCCGGCTCGCCGCCTCCTTTTGAAGGCTGGTCGCTGGCTTCGATCAGCACCGTTTCGATTTTCGGCACCCAGGAGAAACGCGGCAGCTCATACGTCCCGAAGCTCAGATCGAGCACTTCGCCTCCCTTGAAGTGGATGTCCTCGGTCAGCGCATAGCCCAAGCCCATCGTGATGCAGCCTTCAACTTGCAGCGTCGCACCCTCGGGATTAATCACAAGGCCCAGGTCCTGGGCGCAGACAACGCGCTTGACCTGCACACTGCCGGTTTGCTTATCGACCTGGACTTCCGCTATCAGGGCGACGGGTACACCCACATCCATGCCGCAGGCGACGCCGATGCCTCGCCCGCTGGGCGTTTTGGCCGGGGTGTAGCCGAATTTGTCCGCGGCCGCCTTCAGGACCGCCTTCATCTGCTCATCGGCAAGGTTCTTCAGGCGGAACTCCAGCGGATCTATGCCGGCTTTGGTGGCCATGACGTCGATGTGCGATTCTCTGGCGAAACTGTTGCTGTTATTGTCGGGCGCTCGCCAGGCTCCGGTGCCCAGGACGTGCATTTTTTCGCCGCCCTGGAGATTTTGACAGACGGTGGTTCGATGATGAGGCACATCGTAGAACAAGTCGGCGCCTCGGCTGCCCATGCCGTAGATGTTGTAGTCCCAGGAAACGATCTTGCCTTCACTTGAGATTCCGGATTTGATCTTCACCACGGCGGCGGGCCTGAAGGTATCGTAGAAGAACTCATCGGCCCGGCTCCAGACGAGTTGGACCGGCTTCTTGGCGATCTTCGCCAGTCTCACGGCTTGTATCGCCTGGCCATTGCTGATCTTTCCGCCGAAACCGCCTCCGACGAAGGGGGCGATCACGCGAACGTTCTCGATGGGCATCTTGAAATCATTTACGATCTGCCGCTGAAGGCCGAAGGGCGTTTGCGTGGATGCCCAGACCGTGAGATTGTCACCCTCGAACTGCGCCACGGCCGAATGCGTTTCTATCGCTGCGTGCGCAACGTAGCCGTCCAGGTACTTTTCCTCGACCACAACCTGGGCGAGCTTATGGCCGGCGTCAACGTCACCGCCTTTCTTTGTCACTTTGCCTTCGGCGGCATGATCGACCAAATGGTCGAAAACCGTCTTGTCGTCAAAACGCGCTTCGGGGATGTCGTACTCGGCCTTGAGCTTGCTCAGGGCTTTCTCGGCCATGTCCGGATGCTTATGCAGGACGGCGACCAAATCGTCGTCGCGGACCACCTGGAAATCTTCCATGCTATCGACCGCCGAGGTATCGAGACTCTTGAGCGTCGCGCCGTGGGCCGGCGGGCGCAGGACTTTGGCACAGACCATGCCGTCCAGGCGGATATCTCCCGTGTATTGGGCCTTGCCGGTGACTTTTGCGACGGCATCTATGCGATTGTGAGGTTTGTTTATGATTTTCATCTCAGACGGGTTCTTGACCTGGACTTGCAGGTCCAGTTGCCGCGCGATGCTCTTGCCTTCCGCCAGGTCGGCGTAGCTGACCTTGGTATTCGGGGCGGTGCGGTCGAACACGACCCCGTCCTTGACATCGAGTCTATCCTTCGGCACCTTGAGGCGCACGGCCGCCAACCCGATCAGGACGGCTCTGGCTTCGGCCCCGGCGGCTCTCAGAATAGGCCCGAACCGCGGTGTGGTCGTGGACCCCCATGTGCCCGCATCGTAGGGACACTGGGCGGTATCGCTCATGACCATCTCAACGGATTCGATCGGTACGTCGAGTTCGTCGGCCAGAGACTGCGCCAGGGAGGTAATGACCCCTTGTCCGAGTTCGACTTTGCCCGTGAAGCATTTCACCTTCCCGTCCTGACCGATCCGAAGGTAGGCGTTGAAATCAGGGCGTTCCTTGCCGGCGCCTCTACCGGCCTGTGTCGCGGCTTCGCCCACGGTGAAGAAAATGGCGATTCCGCCGCCCACGCTTTGCAGAAACTCTCGGCGGTTGAGGGGATGGCGACTCTCATCATGGCCGCGTTCGGCGAGCTGTAGTTTATCCTCGTTCATCTCTACCGGGCTCCTTTCATTTCCGCAGCGGCGGTTTCGATCGCTCGAATAATTCGAATGTGCGCTGCGCAGCGGCAGAGGTTATATTCCATGCCGTTGACGATCTGCTCGCGGGTCGGTTCCGGGTTTCGCAGCAGCAGGCTGTAGGCGTTGAGAATCATGCCCGGCGTGCAGAAGCCGCACTGAAGCGCGTTATGTTTCGCGAAGGCTTCCTGGAGCGGATGGAGCCGGCCGTTTTTCGCAAGCCCTTCGATGGTCATCACTTCCTGACCCTTGACCTTTTGGACGGGGGTGATGCAGGACCGGACGGCCCTCTTGCCCATCACGACAGTGCACGCGCCGCACGTGCCTTCGCCGCAACCATACTTGGTTCCCGTGAGCCCCAGGTCGCTGCGCAATACCCACAAAAGGGTGCGTTCGCCGTCCGTGGTTAAGCTCACCGATTTGCCGTTGACTGTGAAAGATATGTTCTCGTCCATAGCGAACCCTCACTTTTCTCAAATGAAGACTTCTATACACAGGGGAGAATATAAGCGCACGTCAGGATCGTTGTCCAGAGAAATTTTTGGCTCAGGCGGCCAATGAATCACCCCTCAGGCGACCGGGGAATCCTGGGGCTATTTGTGGGATCGGGTTTGTTTTTTCAAAGCAGCCACGAACAAATGCGAATAGACACCAACGCACCTGATAAATCCGATCAAATCAGGTCTTCAATAATTCTCTTGCCGTGCACAACCGTAAGGATATGTACTTCAGATGCGACAATCTCATAAATAATTCGGTACTGGAATATGAATACTTCGCGGATGGACTCGTCGTTCTTCTCCGGTACGATACGGCCGAGTTTTGGGAATTGTATTAGCTTCTCCGGAGCCTGAAATATCTGCTCGATGGTTGATTCTGCATAGATGGTTGAGTCGCGGGCAATGTACTGGGCGATGGCTTCAACATCTTCGATTGCCTGAGGTGACCAGATCAGTTTGTAATCCATTTAGACAACCTGGCTTTTGCCTCTTCGTGAGAGATCCCTTTGCCGTCACGTATGGCCTGCTGGCCTTTCTGGATTTTATCCAGCACGTAGAGGTGGTACTGGATGTCTTCGGTCGTGCTGTCATCAGGCAGATTTCGGAGCATTTGTTCGACATTTTGCTTTAGTGATTTCATAACAGGTAGTATAGCTCAATGGCCACAAAATGTCAATCTATTCTTAATCATGTACATCCTGTCCAAGAAATAGCTTCCGGGGTCATTGGCAACCGTCATTGAACGCGGATTTTCCGGATTGGTGCCGGCGGCATGAGGGAGCCTCGGCCACAGGAGAAACATGCTGGCGGCCATAAAGCGAAAAATCTCAAACACGTAGGGTGGAGGCTCTGCCTCACCATCTTCGCTATCCTGTTATCCTGTCGAAGACTTAGCCGCAGAGCACACCGAGCACACAGAGAGAAGATCAATCGGCAATTGCAAATCCTTCGGCTCTGAGCCCGCCACACCGGCGACGGATCGAACCGGCCGGATAGTTAAGGTACAACCGCTCGACGAAAAGAGTATAGTGTCCCCCCATTTCCAAGACGCGCTGATTTGAAGCTGCTACAGGCGCATTGAGAAATGGGTATGCTGTCCCCCGATTACGACCCCGATTTCTTACTCTCTTGTTTCGATACGGTATTTGGCATCCACTTCTCTCCTTCAACCACCAAGAGTTCGTAAACGCCCTGATTAGTCCCTTTTCCTAAAATGGAATGTCCTCGGCTATCACATTTATTGATATCTGATGGTCAAATGTTCCTGATGGTGTAACTATTCGAAGAACAGCCCACCCTATCACCGGATATGAGTCCTTCAATTCTCTTCCACCAAATGTGTTATCAAGATCGCGTTCCGTTTTAAAGATAAGTGGCAACCAAGATTTTTTGGGGATCTTATTTCTTGGTAGAGAGAGGAGATATAAATACTTAAAACCCTTGAGGTCTGAATCGCTTCGTTCGCAGTTGACATCATTTTGGGTGATCTTCCAATCATTTTTGGCATAGAAATACAAAGCCTCAATCTCTTCTGATGTCGTGTCAGAATCGTTGAAGAGATCAATACGAAAGTCGAGTACGGCGGTTGCGTAATACTGGGATTTCTTAAGCGTGGCATGGATATCTTTCGTGTTCATGCGAATAAGGCTCTTTCGATAATTCTCGACTTCTGTTTTTGCCCACTTGAGATTCTCTATAAGTTCATTCTTCAATCTGACAATGGAGTCCCCATATACAATGTGGCGATGGTGCTGAAGGTCGAATGGGATATCACTTGCTTCTTGAGTGAGGTGAAGACAGAGTTTGCCTTTAGCATGGGCATAGCCAACCTCGTAAAACACGTTCGGATTACGACCAGTCATGTCAGCGATTACGATATCCGCCAAGCCAATCTGATTGTAGATCCTATCCAGAATGCCTTCGTGGTATAGTTGTTCATCAACTCGTTCAGCTCGAATGCATAGACCGCATGCCGCTTCTTTAATTCCAAATTTGTAGATGTCATCAAACTTGCTATCGAACGGCATCAACACAAAGGCAAAAATTGTATCATCTTGTGTCATTATGTTCCTCAGCGAGTAATGTACAGAAGCTTCCGATGCTTGTTCAGTGCTTGTCCAATCTCTGCCTTTCTGCTATCCAGTTCTCCGTCAAGGCTCCAAACGACTAAGGAGAACGAATTCTACGTCTTCGTTGACATCCTTTTGGGTCTCGCACAACGATCTCCCAATCCGTCAAGGCATAGCCTTGCCCGACTTAATCATAGTGGCTCGCTCGGCAACCGTGGGCTTCAAAGCCTATCCGAATAATCGTTCCTTGCCGACTGTCATGCTGAACGGAGTGAAGCATCTGGGCTGCGAACTGCGCGACATAGGCCAGATTCTTCGGCTTCGCCTCAGAATGACAAAGACTGAAGGCCAATTCGGACAGGCTTCAGATTACCAAACGTGGGTCTGTTTGTCACGGATTTCCTTGAAAGATGGGGCTGTGAGGGTATAATGGCCCGTTAGCCTGTCAGCTTAGATGAGGCAGGACCTGGCCCCAGGGGCTTGTCATTCCGCACTTGATGCGGAATCCAGGACAGCAGGAGTTTGGATTCCCGCTTTCGCGGGAATGACAAGGCATAGAATCAGTCAGGACAGCGTATTATTACGAGTCCTGTTCACAGAGGCTTCGATGGGAAGTCTGTTACGAGTGAAAACGATGTTGCCGTTTGAAGAAGCTTTGCGAATTGTCCTGAGCTCGGCTCGCGGGCTGGCCGGCGAGCGGGTGGATATCGATCAAGCGGCAAATCGCGTGCTGGCTGAGGATGTCAAATCGGACATGGACATCCCGCCCTTTAATAAGTCTGCGATGGATGGCTATGCGTGCCGGCGAGCTGACCTCGGCCATGAGCTCCAGGTTGTCGAGACGATTCCAGCGGGTGCGATCCCCGCGCAATCAGTCGGGCCGAATCAGTGCGCGAAAATCATGACAGGCTCGGTCGTGCCGGAAGGGGCCGACTGCGTCGTGATGAAGGAATTCGTCGAAACGCTGACGCAAGACTCCATCCGCTTCGCTGGTCAGCGGACTGCCGACAATATATGCTACAAAGGCGAAGACGTCAGGGCCGGTCAGGTCGTCTTGTCCAAAGGCACGCTGCTCAAGCCTCATCACATTGCCATCCTTGCGTCGGTCGGCTGCGTCCGGCCGCTGGTTTCAAAAACCCCGGCGGTCGGCATTCTCGCCACGGGCAGCGAGCTGGTCGATCCGGCGTCGCGCCCCGAGGCCTCGCAGATAAGAAACAGCAACAGCGTCCAGCTCGCCGGACAGGCCAGCGCGATGGGCGTCCCGGCGACGGACTATGGCATTGCTGAGGATACCGAGGCCGCCATTGACGCCACGTTCAAGAAAGCCGCCGACGAGAACGACGTGGTCATCATCTCCGGCGGTGTTTCCGTCGGCGATTTCGACCTCGTGCCAGGGATATTGAAGCAGAACAACATCGAACTGCTGTTTGAAAGTATCGCCGTCAAGCCGGGCAAGCCTTCGGTCTTCGGGGTCTCGGACAACGTTTATGTCTTCGGTCTTCCGGGCAATCCGATGTCCACGTTTGTGCAGTTTGAGGTTTTGATCAAGCCATTTCTCTATAAGCTGATGGGCCATGATTACAAGTGTCCCGATGTCCGGCTGCCTTTGGCCGAGCCGATAGAAATAAAGGCAGCGCAGAGACTCGTGTGGTTCCCGGTGTTGATCACGCAGGCGGGGACAATAAGGCTCATCGAATATCACGGCTCGGCCCATATCAGCTCGCTATCGCATGCTGATGGCTTGATCAGCGTCGATGCCGGCGTGGCCCGCCTTGAGAAGGGAACGCTTGTCCAGGTCAGGTTGATATAGGGGGTCTAACATGATGAAAAAGACACGGATTGGCACTGTTGGTTTTAGACACGGATTAACAGCGATTTACACTGTTTATAGTTCATTTCTCTGTGTCCTCTGTGCTCTCTGTGGCTAAGAATCAAATACACTTGCTCTGTGGCTAAACTTCTTTTTGTTAAAGTCTTTTAGACGCGAGCAGGGTGCCAGGTGTTGCAGAAAATGAATGTGAACTATCTGAGAATCTCGGTTACAGACAGATGCAATCTGCGATGCACCTACTGCAATCCGCTGGGCGCGTGCGATTTCATTGCTCACGAGGAAATTCTGACCTTTGAGGAAATTCAGCGGCTGGTTAAGCTTTTCGCCGAGTGCGGCATCCAGAAGGTCAGGCTGACGGGCGGTGAGCCGTTGGTCAGAAAGGGCATCGCTGAGCTTGTTAGGCGGCTTGCGGATATTTCGGGCATCGAGGAAGTCACGCTGACCACCAACGGCGTGCTTCTTGCTGCGATGGCGACTGAGCTCAAGGCCGCCGGAGCGACGCGGGTCAACGTGAGCGTCGATTCGATGAATCGGGAGACTTACCAGCGGATAACCGGCTCCGACGCGCTGGCCGATTCGCTATCGGGCATTCGCAAGGCGATAGAAGTAGGACTGACCCCCGTGAGAATTAACAGCGTCATCGTCAAAGGATTGAACGACAGCGTCGAGGAGATTACAGCCTTGGCGCGGATGAGCGTCGATTTGCCCGTGACGGTGCGCTTTATTGAATATTGCCCGACCGATACGAAGACCCTCGCGGCGAGCAGCTATGTCCCTAACAGCGAAATCTGCCGCATGGTTGAAAGCAAGTTCGGCTCGCTTTCACCCGTCGCGAGCGGCTACAGAGATGGCCCGGCTGTCTATTTCAAGATGCGTGACTCGGCGGGGATGATAGGTTTCATAAGCGGGCGCTCGTCGATGTTCTGCCAGACGTGCAATCGCCTTCGGCTAACCAGCGACGGCAAGGTCAAACCTTGTCTGTACGCGGCTCCTGCATACGAGTTAAAGGGCCTGCTCAGAAGCGGAGCAGGTGACGAAGAGCTACTGGCCCTGCTGCGGACGATAGTGAGCCAAAAAGGGCGTTATACGAAAGTGAATTCTTCCGTAGAGATATTTGAGAAATTCTCCATGCAGAGTATCGGAGGGTAGGATTCAAATGCGAGACTCCAAAGGCATGGTCGATGTTGGGGACAAGGCCGTCACGGTTAGGACCGCGAGGGCGTGCGGGAGCATTGTTCTTGGCGAGGCGGCGTTCGAGGCTCTGCGGCAGGGAACCTGCATCAAGGGGGACGTGCTCGCAACCGCCAAAGTCGCCGCGATTGGCGCCGTCAAATCGACGCCTTCGCTGATTCCGATGTGTCACCCGATACTCATCGAGGCTGTCACAGTGGAGTTCGACCTGAACGAGGCGGGTAAGTCAGTGACAGTGACGGTGACCGTCAGGTCTTCGGGCAAGACGGGCGTTGAGATGGAAGCCCTGACGGGCGTCGCGGCCGGTTGCCTGACCATCTACGATATGCTCAAATACACCGGCAAGGCCATGACCATCGGCGAGATAATGCTGCTTGAAAAGAAGGGTGGAAAAAGTGGCGATTATAAGAGGCAGGATTAGGGCGATATCGGTCTCGAAAGAAAAGGGTACGCAGAAAATCAACGTGTCCGAGGTCGAGCTCAAGGCCAACTTCGGCCTGGTTGGCGACGCCCACGCGGGCAACTGGCACAGGCAGGTCAGCCTGCTGGCCTCCGAGTCGATCGAAAAGATGGTCGCCAAAGGAGCGAAGGTCGCGCCCGGCAATTTTGCCGAAAACATTACGACTGAAGGTATCGATTTGCTCAAGCTTTCTCTGGGCAGCAGGCTGAGGCTTGGCGGCAGCGTTGAGCTGGAAGTCACACAGTTCGGCAAGAAATGTCACAGCCGATGCGAAATCTTCGAGCAGGTGGGCGACTGCATCATGCCGCGCGAGGGTATTTTTGCGAGGGTCGCTTCGCCCGGCCGGATTCATGTGGGGGACGTGATTGAGGTCATCGATGATTAAGACCGCGATTCTGAC